>JAITKU010000286.1 GCA_031278255.1 Eubacteriales Family XIII. Incertae Sedis bacterium
CGGCCCGGGCCGCCGCGCGGACACCGGCCGGGGCGCTTCCCGCCGCCATCCTCGCCGCCGTCGTCCTCCTGCTGCTGCTCGCGGGTGCGCGCGCGCTGCGCGCGCGGGCACGGCGGCGGACCGGCTGAGCGCGCCCTCAGAGCGCCGCCCTCCGCTCCGGGCACAAGCACCCGTTCGCTGCGCTCCGGGCACAAGCACCCGTTCGCTGCGCTCCGGGCACAAGCACAAAATCCAAAAAAGGGGCCGCCTCGTCCGGAGGCGGCCCCTTTCGCGCGCGGAACGCGGCGCAGGGCGTATATGCGTTACAGCTTGAATTCCTTCTTCGTATCCGCCAGGGCCTCGTCTAGCCTGGCGATCACGGTGTCGATGCTTTCTTGGCTCAGAACGGCGGGTGGTTCGATGCGAACCGTCTTGGCGTTCACAAGGGTTCCCGCCGTCATGACGTGACGCGCGAACAGCCCCTTCGTGACGCTGTAACCGACCTCCGCCTCCGGAAATTCCATGCAGATCAAGAGGCCCGCGCCCCGATAGGCGGTCAGCACGGTCGGGTATTTCTTCTTCAGCTCCTCGAGCTTGCCCATGATGTAGTCGCCCTTTTTCTTGCACATTCCCGGAACATCGTTTTCGAGCATGAACTTGATGGTGGAGATCGCCGCGGAGCAGGCCAGCGGATTGCCGCCGAAGGTCGGCGAACCGAGGATCCACGGATTGCTGATCAGCTTGTCCACCCACATCTTGGGACGGGCGATGATGCCCGTGATGGGCATGATGCCGCCGCCGAAGGCCTTGCCGTAAGTCATGATGTCGGGTACAACGCCCTCGTATTCGCAGCGCCACATCGTACCCGTCCTGCCCATGCCGGTCTGTATCTCGTCGAGGATCAGCGCCACGCCGTACCTGTCGCAGATCTCGCGGACCTTCTTCAGATATCCGGCGGGCGGAATGATGACGCCGGCCTCGCCCTGTATCGGTTCGAGGATGACGGCGGCCACCTTTTCACCGACGGTTTGCAGATTCTTCACGGCCGCTTCGAGCGCGGCGGCGTTGCCGTATTCAACGTGCTGCACCTGCTGCACCATCGGGATGTAATCCTCCCTGTAAGCGCCCTTGCCGCCCATGGAGATCGCGCCCATGGATTTGCCGTGGAAGGCGCCGATGCTCGAAATGAACCATCTGCCGCCCGTTGCGAGGCGAGCCAGCTTCAAGGCCATTTCGATGGCTTCCGCGCCGCCGTTCGTGAAGAAGCAGTATTGCAGATCGCCCGGCGTGATCATCGCGAGGATGTTCGCGAGATAGCCCCTGAGCGGGTCCACAAGCTCCTGCGAATGGAGCGCGTATTTGTCGAGTTGCGCCCGGACCGTCTTCAGTATTTCGGGATTCCTGTGGCCGCAGGTGAATATACCGAAGCCGCCGAGACAGTCTATGAACTGTGTCCCGTACAGATCCTCGAAATGATCCACGCTGTCCGTCCACTCCACAAAGGCGGCGTCGGTGGAAACGGATTTCCTGTATTCCAACCATCCGGGGTTGACGTTTTCATTGAAATTCTTAATGGATTCTTTGACAATACTATCTTTTTCTTCCTTTGTGAGCTCGTCCCTTTCGATAAAACCCACTACCTTTCGGGCTTCCTCCAGCGCGAGCTCTCTGTTGTAAGCAGTCATGATTCATACCTCCATTTTTTCCGTTTTCGTCTGTATCCGTCCGCAGCCCCTTGATGCGGTCCGCCGCGAACGATAAAGTTTGCCGAAATGCCGCGGGAAAGCTTTCGCGTTTCCCCGGTAATCGTTTTCGCAAGCTTTGCCCATAGACATGTTCAAGATTCGTGCCGGTTTGCGGCCTTTTCGGAAAATATCGCAAGGAGTCGTCGAAAAGGCGCGCGGCGTCCCGAGGTCCGCATTGCGCAAGTCTTTCGCATTCCTGCGTTTTCGCGGCGGCGACGCGGCAAAAAAAGAAAAAGCGGCGAGACGCGGGAGGCGGGCGTCGCATCGCATACTTTATATTTTTGGTATGAAACAGATTTCACAATTGCGACATGCGATCTCATTGCTGAGAAAAATTCCGGGCTTTGCGCGATCAAGGAGCGCCGGCGGGAGGCGAAAAGCATTCGCGCAGCTTCTTCATGACCTCCGCCAGATTCAGCGGCTTGCCCACGTGTCCGTTCATGCCCGCTTCAAGGCATCTTTCGATATCCTCACGGAATACGTTCGCTGTCATCGCCACGATGGGGATCTCCTTCGCGCGGGGCGCGTCGGACGCGCGTATGCGCCGCGTGGCTTCGTAGCCGTCCATCTCGGGCATCTGCAGATCCATGAAGATCATGTCGTAGCGCGCGGGCGCTTCGTCGAACATCCTGACCGCCTCCGCGCCGTTCACGGCGCAATCGATGCCGATCGCGGTCGATTCGAGCAAGCTCATGACGATCTCGCGATTTATCTCTATGTCCTCCGCCAGCAGTATGCGGCGGCTCGCAAAGCATCCGATTTCTTCCGTCTGCGGCGTTTCGCCGACCGTCGCGCCGGCCGTATCGAGGGCGGACGAATCCTGTTTTTCGTCGGAGGAAGCCCGCCGCATGCGTATCGCAAACGAAAACACGGAACCCCGGCCCGGCGTCGATTCCACCCATACGGTTCCGCCCATCATCTCCACGATGCGTTTGGATATCGCGAGGCCGAGGCCCGTGCCGCCGAATTTGCGCGAAGTGCCGCTGTCCGCCTGTTCAAACGATGTGAAAAGGCGAGATTTCTGTTCGTCGCTTATGCCTATACCCGTGTCGCTCACCGCGATCCGTATCATGCAAAGACCGTCGTTCTCCTCCGTCAAATGCGCGTCGAGCCGGATTTTACCGTATTCGGGCGTGAACTTCACGGCATTGGAAAGCAGGTTCGCAATCACCTGCGCCAGCCTTTGATCGTCGCCCGTCAGCACGCGGGGAATGGCCTTGTCCGTATGTACGGTAAAATCGAGCCGCTTTTCCTCGGCGCGGAGGTTGACGACATCCACAACCCTTCTGAGCATTTCCTCAAAGACGAAATCCGTTAAGGACAGTTCGAGCTTGTTCGCCTCTATCTTCGATATGTCCAAGATATCGTTTATCACCCCGAGGAGGTGCGTCGAGGCGTCCTCTATCTTCTTCAGACAGGAATCCTTCTTCTCCGGATCGCTCGTTTTCCTCGCGATGGCCGTCATGCCTATGACGGCGTTCATGGGCGTGCGCATCTCATGACTCATGTTCGCCAAAAACTCGCCCTTCGCGCGGCTCGCGTTCCGGGCCTCCTTTTCCTTCCTCTTGTATAAAAAAAGGCTCAGGCAGCCACCCGTTATGACGCCGATCATCGCGAAGATCATCAGCGCGACAAGCAACGTGATGATGTTGCGCGTCTGCATGATCTGTTCGTCGCTTATATCCACGCCCGCTATCGCGACAACGCGTCCCTCCTCGTCGAATACGGGCGAGAAAGAGGACAGAAGCCCGGTGTAGCCCGTGGAATAATTCCCAAGCCCCGATGTGGTCGCGACGCCTTCGAGCGCGGATATCGGCGCGTCTTCCGGTTCCAGCGGCGGCGTGGCGAGGTTTACCGTGTCCTCCGTCAGATCGTTGTCGATGATGAATTGAAAAAGACCGTCCTCCGTGGGACGCATGTAATAGACGTACAGCACATGCGTCTCCTCCGCGAATTCGATCAGGCGCTGTTTCAACTCCGAAAACAGGGGGCTGTCCATGTCCGCGGGTTCGACGAGCGCGCCGAGTTCCTCCGAACTGATGATCTCCGCGGCGGCCCGGCTCGACGAGAGAAGCCTTTCCTCCACATTTTCCTTCAGAAAGCCGGATATGGAATTCACCATAACGCCCGTCGTCACAGCGACCGCGAGAACAATAAAAGACGATATGAAGAACAGAAATATCGCGAGATTGTCCCTGAAGTATTTTCGCATAGCTTCCGTATGAGTCCTCCGCTTCAACCACAGACAGAAAGCAAGAGTGCGGCAAAAATGATGTTGCACCCATCTCATTATACATTCTTGCGCGGCGTTATTCAATTCAATTTTATCGGGTGCGAATGCAGTAAATGTAATGAGTGTAACCGAAGCGGCAAAACGGATTGTCCCGCGGCAAGACTGCGGATATTAAAGATAATGAAAAACAAGGATTCGATTCGATCATTGTTACGGTTCGGAGACGGATCGTTACAGTTCAGACCTATGGCGCCGGCGCAATAATCGCCGGGATGAATCCATCTTTCCGTCATTGCGAGCGAAGCGAATCCGCGGATCGAACGCGAAGCGTTCCGATATTGAGTCGGGTATTTCCTTGTCATTTCCGAATTCGCTTCGTGGCGTCGCTCGTCATGCGCGGGACTGTGGCGTCCGTTCAGTCTCTCGGCTGCGTCGCCGGATCGCCTCCGTCCTTTCGGAGCAGGGCGTCTATCGCTTCGATGGCCTCGTCGTATTCAAACATCAGGACGCGCCGCTCTATCTCCAGAACCGCTTCCCGCATGTTCGCATCAAGCGGCATGATCGTGCATTCCGCCAGCAGGGCGTTGACCTTTTGGATGTCCATGTCGCGCAGGGCCTTCTTCAGATCCTCCATGGGCAGAAGCTCCGCGCGCATGCCATCCTTGGCGTCCTCCGCGAAATCCGCGAGCACGGCGCGGATATTGCGCCGCAGGGCCGACAGCTCCGCCAGAAAAGCGCCCGTCCCGCCGTTGCCCAAAACCGCGTTCTCCTCCGTTCCCGCCGCTTCCAGGTTTTTCGCAAGGGTCGCCGCCGTGTTTGCGCCGATGGCGGCGGCCGCCCCTTTTAGCCCGTGGACCAGGGTGGTATACAGTTTGAAATCCCCCGCCTCCGCGCTGTTTTCGATCTGAGGGATCATCTCGTCCAAATCGCGGCAGAAGGACGCGAGCACGCTCCCATAGAGCGCGGCGGAGCCGCCGGCGTTGACAAGGCCGCACTCGACATCCAAGCCTTCCACGGACGGGAACGCGGCGTCCGTCGCCGCATACGCCGCGCGTTCGGGCGCGTCCGATTGTTTTTCCTTGGGTATCCACTGCTTGAGCATGGCGTCCAGCTTCGTGATGCCGATCGGCTTTTCGAGAAAATCATCCGCGCCGCCGCGCAGGAACATTTCCTTGCGGCCCGCGACGACGTTCGCCGTCAGCATGACGACGGGCGTCTTTGCGTGTGCGCTGCCGCATTCGTCGCGTATGGCGCGCACGGCTTCGAGGCCGTCCATCTGCGGC
>JAITKU010000023.1 GCA_031278255.1 Eubacteriales Family XIII. Incertae Sedis bacterium
TATTGTGTCCCCCCTGTCAAGACATTTTTTTCGAAAACTTAGTGTGGCGGAAACTTAGTGCTTGATGATCACAATGCAACGCGTAGTTCTTTGGCTTCGCCGATCCAACCTGACATTTATGGTACCATGGTCCGGGTCGGTCTGTAGCCCTTATTCCATAAAGCCCGCGCCGCCCCGGTGCGCGGGCGTTTCCGCCGCAAGCGGCGCCCTTTGCTTTGTGCGGGCTATGCCGCCTCGGGTGCCCGGAAGGCCGAACGGTACACATCCTCCGGCGTTTTGTAACCAAGGCTCTGATGCGGTCTCCGGCTGTTGTACGCGCATATGTACTCCGCTATCCCCGTCCGCAGTTCTCGGGGCGATCCGTATTCGTTGATGTATATATACTCCGTCTTCAAGCTTCGGAACCAACGCTCGATCACGACATTGTCCACCCATCTTGCCTTGCCGTCCATGCTCCGGCGGACCCCCGCCGAGACCATGAGTTCGATATAAAGATCGCTTGTGAATTGGCTCCCTTGGTCCGAGTTGGCTATGGCCGGGACGCCATAGCGTTCCATGGCGTCATTCATCGCGGATACGACGGGCGCGGCTTCCAATGTGTCCGAAAGTTCCCATCCGACGATATAGCGGCTGTGCCAATCGATGATCGCCGTCAGGTACATGTGGCTGCGGCCCATCGGAATATATGTGATGTCCAATGCCCAAACTTGGTTTGGGAAACGGATCGACATGTTTTTCAGGAGATACGGCGCTTTGGCGGCCCCCTTGTCCGGCCTTGACAGGTTGGGCTTCGGGTAGACCGGGCATATGCCCATCTCGTCCGTGTAGCGCCGAATCAGCTTGCGCCCGGCCTTGAAGCCTTCCTTGCGCAGGTGCGCCCGCAGCTTGCGGACGCCCGAGCACGGTTCCTGCGTGTGCCAATAGTCGAGCCGCCGCTTGATCGTCTCCTCAAGCTCCAACGCTGCCGGGTCCGGCGGCTTCGGCTTGGCGTAGGCTGACCAACGCCCAATCCCAAGAAGCTCGCACCGCCGCGATATCGTCAGGCCGAATGTCTCAAGCCGGTCAAAGCAGCCCCCGTTCTGCCGATTTGGAACGGGCCGCAAGAAGGAAGTCCCTTTCCATTGTGAGCTGCCCTATTGTTTTGAGCATGCGGGCCTCGTCCTCGGCATTCTCGCGTTCGGCGCGTCGCCGTTCCCGTTCGTTGTGAGTACTGTCAAATACAGCCGGTGCCTTTTCCAAGAATTCGCGCCTCCAATTTGCAAGTTGGACAGGGTTGATCTCGTGTTCGGCCGCAATCTCGCTGATTGTCCTCTCTCCACGCAACACTTCGAGGACCAACTTGACCTTGTACTCGCTTGCGAATTTCCTCTTCTTCATTTGTGCGAACCTCCTGTTCTCTTTCTTATTTTATCAGATTCACACTTCGTTTTGGGGAAAAGTGTCGTGTCTCATGGGGACATTATAGGAAAATGGCTTGGCTGACAGAGTATGACGTCGTGGGGATGTTTGACAACCAAGAATGCAAATTGGAAATCCATCCGGAAAAGACCCGTATTGTTTATTGCCGAAGTGACAGGTTCCGGGAAAGGCACGAAAACGAATCATTTGACTTTCCCGGACATACATTTCGGAGGCGATGGACAAAGAGCAGGAACGGGGACTTCTTCAACGGGTTCACTCCGGCGGCCGGCAAGAGTGCAAAGCAGCGATTCAGGAACAAAATTCGAAACGTCAGAATGGCAGACAAAATGACGTCGTTGGACAGATTGGCGGAAATCATGAATCCGGCGATACGAGGCTGGGCGAATTATTTTTCCCGATGCAACGCAAGTGAAGCCCGCAAAGCATCAGACTGCGTGAATCTCACATTGGCCGGATGGACAAGGTTCAGGAACAAGGCCGTAAAAAGAAGCTATGCCAAGGCTTTCATATCATCGGCAGCGAGGTGATCGGCCTCACCCCGGCCAAAGCCCTGATCGACTGCGCGGCGTACTATCTCCAGCTCGAAAATTTCGACGACAAAAAGCAAGTGATGGAAAACCATTTGCTGTGAAAAGCTGCTGTGAAAAAGAGTGGGAGAGATGACGGCATGAGACTGAGCGACAGGACAATGGAAGATTTTATCAATTTCCTCGCTTCCGACGCGCCGGCGCCGGGCGACGGTGACATATTGCCCCGGAACGCCGCCCACCAGCTTCGATTCGTCCCACGCGGACGGGATTGCCTTGAAAAAGTTGTACGCGCTGGACTGTGCGCCGCGCACGGTGTCCGCAAACAAAAAGTTCTATCACCCCCGACGCCAGCAACTCCCAACATCAAAACGCCAAAAGAGGAGTGTAAACTCATGTCATTTGCCGAAACGCTGGCGGGTTTGCTGGCAAAGAGCCACCACACTGTGTTCTTCGGCGGCGCCGGGGGCTCCGCCGAGAGCGGCATCCCCGATTTTCGTTCGGAGGCCGGTCTGTACGCGGCGCGGCAGGTCTATGGCTACGCGCCGGAGGACCTGCTTAGCCGAACGTTTTTTCTGCGCGCGCCGGAGATCTTCTTTCGGTATTATAAGGAGAACTCGATCCACCGGGAGGCCGCGCCGAACGCGGCGCACAGGGCGCTCGCGGCGCTTGAGGAGAGAGGCCTTTTGCGGGCCGTCGTGACGCAGAACATCGACGGCCTGCACCAGGCGGCGGGCAGCCGGCGGGTGCTGGGGCTGCACGGCTCCAACTGGCGGCCGTATTGTGTGGACTGCGGCGCGCGCTGCACACTGGGCGAATTTCTCGACCCCGCGCGTTGCGCCGCCGACGGGGTGATCCCGCGCTGCGCCTCGTGCGGGGGGCTCCTCCGACCGGATGTCGTCTTGTACGAGGAGAGCCTGGACGCCGGCGTGATGCGGGCGGCGACGGAGACGATCGCCAGGGCGGAGTTGCTGATCGTGGGCGGCACGTCGCTCGCCGTTTACCCGGCGGCGGGCCTGCTGCAATATTTCGGCGGCGGGGCACTGGCGCTCATCAACAAGACCCCCACGCCCTGCGACGACCGCGCTCAGATCGTGAACCGCAGCGCCCTCGGCACCGTCCTGTCCGAAACCGCCGCGCTTCTGCCGTGACTGCTCGGAGGGCGCCTTACAGGCGTATCGCCTTCGTGGACGCGCGCACGATCAGCCGCGGTTTGTACAGATAGCTCCTGTCACACTGCTCTCCGGTTTTGATCATTTCGAGCAGCAGCGCGGCGGCCTTTTCACCCAGCTTTTGTTTCGGGTGGCTGACGGAGGTCAGCGGCACTTCGCAGCGCTCCGCGAGGCTGCTGTCGTCGATGCCCACCACGGAGAGGTCCTCCGGTACGCGAATCCCCTCTTTTTTACAGAAATCCAGCAGCGCGACCGCCACTTTGTCGTTGTAGCACATCACGGCCGTGGACGTCGAAAGCATCGTCTGTACACGCGCTTTCGAAAGCGTGTACAGCGAATTCTGCTCCCCGGTCGAAAACCATAGCACGCGCTCCTCCGGCATCGGCAGCCCGTGCGCGAGCAGACACTCGACGAACCCCTTGTAGCGCAACTGGCCCTGGTAGTCGTCAAACACCAAGAGCGCCGACACCTGCCTGTGGCCCAGCGAAACAAGGTGTTCGGCGGCGCATCTCCCCACTTCCTTGTCGTCCATGGCAATCAGCGGAAAATCCAGCTGCGGGTATTTCGCGTTGAAGAAGAGGAGCGGTATGCCGCGCGCGCGGATTTCGTCATAGAGCGCGGTGTTCGGGTTGGGCAGACCGCTTTTGCACGGTTCGACGATCAGACCGTCTATGTCCTGCGTAAGCATGGCCTGCAGGGCCCTCGTCTCCTCGGCGACGTGGTTGTGCGTTGCGGTGAGCTGCATGGCCAAGTTGTTTTTGGCCAGCTCCCGCTCGATCCCGGTCACGATGCTCGGGAAGATGTAATCGCTGAAATACGTGGCGATCACACCGACTGTCGGAATCGCTTTCGCCTTTTCGTGCTTTGTGGTCTGCACAAACGTGCCGCTCCCGTGCTTTTTTGTCAGGATGTTCTGCCGCTCCAACACGGCCAGCGCCTGCCGCACCGTCTGGCGGCTCACGTGGTGGATCTCGCAGAGCTCCGTCTCGGAATAGAATTTCTCGCCCGCCGTCAAGTTGTTTTCCTCTATATATCTTTTGGCCCAATCTACGATCGCGCGGTATTTGTAGTTGTTCATACGGCCTCCTTTGGAGACTGCCTCCGTCGCAGATGTCATGTATTGATTATAAACGTAAAAACAACACTTGTCAAGACAAATTTAGAGATATTTCTCAACTTGTATTAAAAATACTTGACGCAACTGCTTGACTTATACGTATGAGTATATTACAATGGCCTCAACAGGTTAACAGGAGCCCAAAAGTAGGAATCCAAAATCATTTAGGAGGGTAAAAGTTATGAAAAAGGTCCTGTGTCTGGCCATGGCAGCGCTTATAGCGCTCACAATGTTCGCAGGTTGTGCGGACAATTCCGAGACACCCAGCGGCGACCCGGGCAACCAATCCAGCGGCGGAGAGAACATCAAGATCGGCATCGTGAACAATCCGCCCTCCGCGAGGCCAATGTCAAAGATTTTGAGGCGGTATTCACCGCCGACAACGGGTACGATGTACAGACATACTACAGCCTCAAGAACGACGAGCAGCTCAACGCTGCGAAGCAATTCGTCACCGGCGGCGTGGACTACCTGCTCATCTCCGCCGCCGCGACGGACGGCTGGGACAGCGTTCTGCAGTCCGCCAAGGAGGCCGGGACCAAAGTGTTCCTGTTCGATCGCATGCTGAACACCTCCGAGGATCTCTACGAGGCGGCCGTCGTCTCCGACATGGCCAAAGAGGGCGAGACCGCCGTGGAGTGGCTGAAATCGCAAAATCTCGACGACTACAAGGTGATACATATCCAAGGCGCCATGGGCTCCGACGCGCAGATCGGGCGCACCGGCGCGCTGGAGGCCGAGTTCACGGCAGGCACGATGACGAAAGTCGCGCAGCAGACGGCGACATGGGATGAGGCGACCGCGAAGCAGATCGTCGAATCCGTGATCAACTCCGGCGAGGGTTTCAACGTCATCTACGCCGAAAACGACGGGATGGCCAAGGGCGCCGTCGCGGCGCTCGACGAGGCGGGCATCACCCACGGCGTGGGCAAAGACGTGATCATCATGGGCTTTGACTGCAACAAGTGGGCGCTTCGTGAGCTTCTCGCGGGGAACTGGAACTACGACGGCCAGTGCAGCCCATTCCAGGCGCAGGTGATCGCCGATATGATCAGCACCCTCGAATCCGGCGGGGCGCTGGCGAGCAAGAAGGTCATCTCCGAGGAAAAGGGATTTGACGCAACGACCATCACCCAGGCGGATATCGACACCTACGGCCTCGGCGAGTAAAGAAAAAACGGCAAGGGGCGGTGCGGGACAACCGCCCCTTATGCAGACAGGAGGCAGTAAGGAGGGTTTTTGTGGAAACGATTCTGTCTATGCGAAATATCGTTAAGATTTTCCCTGGGATCCGCGCCTTGCAAAACGTGGATTTTACGCTGGGCAAGGGCGAAATTCACGCGCTCATAGGCGAAAACGGCGCGGGCAAGTCGACATTGATCAAAGTCCTGACGGGCGTGTACCTCAAAGACGCGGGGCAAATCCGTCTGGCGGGCGAAGCCGTGACCATACGCTCACCGCAGGAGGCGCAGCATGTCGGCATCAGCACAGTGTATCAGGAGATCATGCTTTGCCCAAACCTGACGGTCGCCGAGAACATTTACATGGGGCGCGGAAAGCGCAAGAGGGTCAGCTGGCGCTCCATGGAGCGGGGCGCGACGGAGATCTTGGGGCGGCTGGGCATTCCCGCGCGGGCGAAACAGCAGCTCGCGAACTGCTCGATCGCCGTCCAGCAAATGGTCGCCATCGCCCGCGCGGTCGACATGGACTGCAAGGTGCTGATTCTCGACGAACCGACATCATCCCTCGACGAGCAGGAGGCGGCGAAACTGTTCGCGCTCATGCGCGAACTGAAGAGCAAGGGCGTGGGCATTGTCTTTGTCACGCATTTTCTCGAGCAGGTGTATGAGGTCTGCGACAAGATCACGGTACTGCGAAACGGCGAGCTTGTCGGCGAATACGCGGTCGAAGATCTCCCGCGCGTACAGCTGGTCGCCAAGATGATGGGGAAGGAACTCGACGAGGCGGCGGTGATCCAAAACGCCGGGCGGGCGCACGCCTCCGACGCCGAGGTTGTGTATGAGGCGACGGGATTGTCGAGCGCGAACGGCGTGAAACCTTTCGCGTTTTCGATCAAAAAAGGCGAGGTGAACGGGTTTACCGGCCTGCTCGGGTCGGGTCGGAGCGAGAGTGTCAGGGTTATCTTCGGCGCGGACCGCGTCACGGGCGGCAAGGTGAAGATAAACGGAAAGCGCGTGAAGATCGCAAAGCCGATTCACGCGATGCGGCAGGGGATCGGCTATCTGCCGGAGGACCGCAAGTCCGACGGGATCATCGCCGACCTGTCTGTCCGCGACAACATCATCTTCGCGTTGCAGGTCATGAAGGGGTTTTTCAGGCCGTTTTCAAAGGCGGAGGCGGAGAAATTCGCGGACGAATACATGCGGTCTCTTTCCATCAAGGCCGCGTCGGCGGATACGCCGGTCAAATCGCTCTCCGGCGGCAACCAGCAGAAAGTGATCCTCGCCCGCTGGCTCCTGACCCACCCGCAGTATCTGATCCTCGACGAGCCCACGCGCGGCATCGACGTCGGCGCGAAACTCGAGATCCAGAAGATCGTGCTGCAGCTGGCCGGCGAGGGCGTCTGCGTGACATTCATCTCATCCGAAATCGAGGAAATGCTGCGGACATGTTCCCGGCTCATCGTCATGCGGGACAGAAACATCGTCGGCCAGCTGAGCGGCGATGAAATGACGCAGGACAACATCATGAAAACGATTGCGGGGGAGGCGGGTTGACATGCGAAGACGGACGGGTTCACTCTCCCACTTGGCTGTACCCCTGCTGGCTCTGATTCTGATCGTTGTCTTCAACCTCGTCAGAGACCCCTCGTTCTTTGCCGTGAAACTGCTCTTAAACAACGACGGGAACGATGTGCTGTCCGGGAATCTGGTCAGCATACTGAACGGCGCGTCGGAACTCGCGGTGCTGGCGATGGGGATGACGCTCGTGACTGCGGCGTCGGGCGGGCAGGACATCAGCGTCGGCGCGGCCGCGGCGATCGCCGGGAGTGTATTTGTCAAGGTGTTGCGCGGCGGGGACGTCGGCCTGCCATTGATTTTGGCGGCGTTTTTGGCCTGCTGCGCCGTTGCCATGCTCTTCGGCGCGTTCAACGGCACATTGGTTTCGATCTTTAAGATCCAGCCGATGATCGCGACGCTGATCCTCTTCACCGCAGGGCGGTCCATCGCCTACTGGATCAACGGCGGGGCGACCCCGACGGTATCCGGCGCCTGGCTGGGGTACTTGGGCGGATTCATCCCCGGGATTTCCGTCCCCACGCCGATTTTTATTGTGATCTTATGCGGCGCGCTCTTTTGGCTGCTGCTGAAATTTACCAATCTGCGTCTCTACACCCAAGCGGTCGGCATCAACGAGGCGTCCACGCGGCTCAACGGGGTCGACACCACGTGGGTCAAGATGTTGAGTTTTATCATCCTTGGAGTCTGCGTCGCCGTCGCGGGTGCGATCCGCGTATGCCGTTTGGGTCTGATCAACCACGAGACAATCCTGCTTGACATAGAAATGGACGCGATCCTGGCGGTCGCAATCGGCGGCAACGCGCTCAGCGGCGGCAGGTTCAGCATGGTCGGCTCGGTCATCGGCGCCTACATCATACAGGCACTGACGACAACGCTGTATGCCATGAAGGTTCCGTCAAACGCCGTCAAATCTTACAAAGCCATTGTGATCATTGCGCTTGTCGTCATCGGCTCGCCTGTCGTAAAAAAATACGCCGTCATACTGCGCGACAAGGTGCGAAAAGGCAGCCCCAAGAGTGTCGAAGGAGTGTGACTGTGTTGAGACGCAAGAGCAGGGAACCGATCACCGACACCAATCTGCTCCTGACCATCACCATGTGTACGTTTTTCGGGATGTACATACTGGCCATGGCAATCTGGGGCGGCGGTTTTTTAAATCCGCAGCAATTTCTCGATATCTTCAACAACAACGCCGCGCTGCTCATCATTTCCGTGGGGTTGAGCGTCGTCATGGTGGCGGGTGGCATAGACATCTCCGTGGGCGGCATCATCACGCTCGTCACGATGTCGTGCGTGGTGTGCCTCGACGACAAGGGGTTTGGCACACTGGAAATCTTGTGTTTGGCGCTGGGCATCGGGCTGGCGTTCGGGCTGCTGCAGGGCTTTCTGATCGCCTGTTTGGAGATCCAGCCGTTTATCATCACACTGGCCGGCATGTTCTTTGCCAAGGGCATGACGACCATCGTCAGCGCGACGCCGCGCACATCGACGGACGAGGCGTTTTTGGCGCTGAAAAATCTGCGGATC
>JAITKU010000071.1 GCA_031278255.1 Eubacteriales Family XIII. Incertae Sedis bacterium
AGCAATACAATGAACTCGTATCCACGAACCTTATGCTGCGGGAAAAATTGAACCGGCATCCGACAAATTCTGCAACGCACAAAAAGAAAAAGAGAAAGTAAACCATCCCGCGGCAAGACCGGGAAACGCACGCGGGCGGCATACGCGCCGAAAAGGACGCGCCGCGGAGTGGATACGGGCTTTTCGCAGGGCGTCGGAATAGGGTCTATCTCTCAAGCCGTATCCAGCGCAGACGGGACCTGCGCTTTTTTCCCAAGGGTCCCATTCTGGCGGGATCCGCGGTCAGCACGAGTACGTTTTCGGATTCCTTGGTGATGCGGCGTTTCTGTCTGCTGCCGATCCAGTTGGGGATGAGGCTGAATTGCAGGCTGTGGTACACAATTCCGTTTTCCTCATCGACCGCGAAGGTGCCGGCGTACGCGAACAGACTGCGCGCGGCCGCGAGGGTTTGCGCGTCCGTGCCGCCCGCCACATCGGGGATATCGTAACGCGGTCTGTCCGCCCCCGCGATCTGGACGGACACCCATCCGTCGTCGGAATAGGAGATGAAGCCGGTCGCCCCGGGTCCCATCATATCGATGCTCTCGCCGTCCGCATCCGTGCCTGTAAAAGAATCGAGTTTCCAGGTGCCTTTCAACCATTCTGCGAACACAGCGTTCCTCCTTTGTTCCGTGCCGGCATCGATTTCGCGCGGCATCGCGGCGCGAACGCGCCGTGAACTCGGCCGATCGAGATGACCGGCTGTTGTGTTCAGTATAGCACAGATTCCGCCGATTTTCCATTGTGTTTCGCTTTCCAAGATTGGCTTGACATTGGTATTGTACCAAGGTTTATAATGGATACAGACGCGCGGGGAGCATGGATTATGAGAGAAAATATAGATTTGAAACCGCTTGCCCGCGACGGGGACGCGTTGCTCGCGGCCCTCGACCGCGGAGAAATGGCGGTGCTGCGGTCCGAGGAACACTTTCTGTACATACTGGCTTCAAACGAATGTTTCCGGTTTTTTTCTCATACGGCCGGCGCGGCAAGCGGCGGAAAAAAGAGTTTTCCCATAGATGAAAAACACAGAGCTGTTGTAAAGAAGCTCGCAAATACAGCGGACGCCTTGTATGCGATCGGTTTTGATGCGGACATGGATATTTTCGGCGTGATGGCAAGCGCCGAGGAGGCTGTATGCGCCCTGTCCATGGAATTCGGCACGGGCGGGGACGGCGATATTACCTTTGCGATCCCGGGCGAGGACGCATAGGAAGCGCGATCGCGTGATTTTCGTGACTCGTTTTCAAATTTGGCTCCGTTCAAATTTGAGCGCGGAGCGCACCTGCGGAGCGCACCTACATTGTTCGATTTTGTTGTTTTTTGAGTGAGGAGGAGAAGAAAAATGCCCAGATTTTCTACCGGCGACACGGCCTTGCTGGAGCGCAGGGTCGCATCCTATTTGGATGACTTTCCAAACGATGTGGTCTGTCCGCTTCAGATATGGTATGAGGGGCTGGGCGCTTACGGCGTGCCGGAACCCGCGGACACGGCCGCCGTGACGGATGTGCTGGAAAGGCGGGACGACTGGACACCCGCCGGCGTCGTCCGCTACGAGAAATTCGGCACGCAGGAGAGTTACAAGCGCGTGCAAAAGCGGGAAGCCGCGGCGGACAACGGTTTCAGGCAGGACAAAAGGATTATGGTCCAGCATCTGTTCAAGGTCGGGGGTCTGTACAAGGCGCCCGACGGCAGGGTTTACCGGGTTGTCCTCTCGGAGGTGTACAACCTCAGATGTTTTGAGATCGTGGACGGGCATATGACCGGAGGCATGGTGAAGATCCATCCGACCTCGGATTTGGCCAAGAGTCTCGTGGAGGTCGCGGGCTGAACAATTGCGCTTTTTTTATTCGTGAACGGAATTCATTTTGCAATGGAGGCAAATATGGCTGAAAAGATAACGCACAGCATATGTGTGGGAGGTCCCATCGCCATACATACGGAGGACGGAGTGATCCGCCGCATACGTCCCATCGTGTTCGACAAGACCGATCCGCCCGGCTGGGTGATCGAGGCTCGAGGCAAATCGTATACGCCGAACCGCAAGACCTCGCCGGCTTTTATCGCGCTGACCGAAAAGAACCGCGCCTATTCCTACGACCGCATACGCTATCCCATGATCCGTGAGGATTTCGTCGAAACGCCCGACGGACAGAACCGCAATACGGAGAATCGCGGCAAATCGGGCTACCGCCGCGCAAGCTGGGATGAAGCCTTGGACCTCGTAACGCGGGAGATCAAGCGCCTGCAAGACACCTACGGAAAGGAAACCATCACCGCCTGCACGGCTTCTCACCATTCCTGGGGCTTGCTCGGCTACAAGCTGTCGGCTTTCGGACGCTTCTTCAAAATGCTCGGCTACACGCAGATACTCGACAACCCCGATTCCTGGGAGGGCTTCACTTGGGGCGCGCCGCATACCTACGGCTATTACTGGCGGCTCGGCGGCACGGAGGCTTTCGATCTCCTAGAGGACGCGATGCAAAACGTCGAAACCCTCATCCTGTGGTCCCACGACCCCGACACGACGCGCGGAGGCTACGCCGGCAACGAATCCACGATGTGGCGGCATTGGCTCGACGACATGGGCGTGCAGTTCATCTTCATCGATCCCTTCAACAATTTTTCGTCCGTGAAGCAGGCCGACAA
>JAITKU010000076.1 GCA_031278255.1 Eubacteriales Family XIII. Incertae Sedis bacterium
AGGTTATGGCCGCCGTGATCGCGCTCTTGAAGTCGGCCGCGCTGTCTTGATCCGTTACGGAAGTCAAGCCCATGCCCGCCGTCGCCGCGTAGCCGCCGTATTGGCCGTAATACTCGTAATCGCCCGAATCGGACGCGACGTCTATGCCCGCTTTCTCGTTCCACAGCATAACGGTATAGCCGACGGTCTGCCCGGTCCACTGCGCGTACAGGGTCGTGTTCGCGTTTATCGCGGTGTTGAAATCAAACGGTGTTTGGCCTTCCTTGTCTCTTGTCCATCCGCTGAAAGTGTAGCCCGCGCGGGTCGGGGCGGCGGGTCCTGTTGCCGTGCCTCCTTGCGTCACGGTTTGGAACGGGACCTGCGTGCCCTCGGAGTAGAAGGACACGTAATAGGACGTACTCTCTTTAAAGACCGGCGCCAGAATGATATCCTTGTTCAAAACGGTATTGAAATTATAAGGCCCTCCACTTTCCGCATCCTTCCAATAGGAAAACACCTTGCTTGCGGCGGCGTCGTCGAAGATCGCCGTTTCCGCCTTGCTCGGCTCGGCTTTGACGGCCGACTCGCCGATCGGAACGCTCTTTGTCAGGAATACGTCGCCGTCGCCGTCCAGAAAGGACAGCAGCGCGTCCTTTCGGAAGTGCGCGAACACGTCCGTGTTTTCGGCAATGCCCGAGAAGCCGAAAGGCTTCGCCTTCGCGTCGCCCTGCGGCGCGGTGTACCAGCCGATAAAGGCGCCGTAGCCGGCATTGGCGTTGGGAGTCCCGGCATTGAGAACGGGACCCGGCGTTCCGGGATTGGCGACATTGCGGTTATCCACCGCAAGCCTGCAGTACAGTTCGGGGATCGCAATCGACATGTTCGTGCCCCCCGCTGTCTGCACCGTCTGCACCGCAAGGGTATAAAACGTGACGTACTTCGGATCGCCCGCGTCGGCGGAAACCGCGGCGGGCGTAAACGCCGGCAGCAGGGCCGCCGTCAGGATTGCGGCGATCACCCGCCGCGCCCTCTCGATTCTTTTGCTCGGCCTGACAGTCATGCTACGTACCTCCTTCCGCTCTCCGGCCCGATGCGCGCATCGCTCGCCGGAAACACACCGCGCGGGACGCGACGCCGCGCGCGGCCTCAGACTGTGCTGTTCTTACTATACGATACCGTCATAAACATAAAGCGAAGCGCGCATACTACCCGCCGCGCGCGTTTTCGCCGCAAACCAAAACCCGCACGGCATTCCAATCTGTATAATAACCGCGTTCTTTGCGGATATCATACCATAATCCAGCAAATTTATCAATCGAATCTTTTCGAGGGAAATATTTTTTACGGCCTTTTTACAATGATTGCCGCGTCGATGTCCGGCCTCGGGATTTTCACCGCTTCGGAACTTTGGCCGCCTCGGGGCCGGACGGATAAGGAAAAATGTGTAAGTTGACATTTCCGCGATTTTTTATTATACTGTATCCGGATGGCATTACAAAATTTAAGTGCGCTCACCGATCCGGTGCCGCGGCGCGCCGGTCCGCTTGCGCGGCGTTTGGGATCGGACGGCGGCGACAATGGGAAACGGAGGGCTCCGAACATGCGCGACGGCAAGCTGCCAAACCGATACAAGCACCTTGTGAAGCCCCTGAATTGGCGGGAGGGTCCCGCCGGTCTCTATCCCGACAAGCTCTTCTTTATGGAGGGCGCCTCCGATATGGAGGGTCTCGGTCTCTGTTTTTCCTTTCTGTATGTAAAGGCGCCGTGCAGCTTCCATCCCATGGAGGGAAGCGTTTCGCATCCCTACGATGAGGTCTTGGTGTTCGCCTCGCTCGACCGGGGGGATATCTTGCACCTCGGCGCAGAGATTTCCATAGAACTCGGCCCCGAAAGGGAAGAATACGCGTTCAGCGATCCCGTCTGCGTATGCGTCCCGCGCGGACTTGCGCACGGTCCCGTTCGCGTGCGCGGCACGGAAAGGCCTTTCGTGCATTACGCGATCGCCCTCTCGCCCGCGTACGCGGAGGAACGCGTCGCCGCGTCGCAAAGGACGCCGGCCGCGGGGTCCGGCAAATACGCGCATCTGATCAAGCCTTTCCTGTTTCACCGCGACGAGAACGACAAGAGCGAAATGGGCTATGCCCTCGCCGTGGACGCGCGCGGCGTCGGGCATCCGGCGGAAGCCGGCGTCGGCCCCGGCAACGCGGACAGCCTGCTGTGGCTCTTCGGCAGCGAACTGGAGGACTTCCCGCTCAATTTCACATGGGGGCATTACAGCCGCTGCGGAAAATGGCATCGCGCCGGCGAAATGCACAGCCATCCGGAGGAGGAGGCCCTCTTCTTCGTGGGCCTGAATCCGGACGATCCCTTGGACTTCGGGGCGGAACCGGAATGCGGACTCGGCCCCGCGTGCGAGCGCCACATCATAAATCGGCCGTCCGTGTACGTGATGCCGCCGAACCTGCCGCATCTGCCCGTGATCCTTCGCTGGGTCGATCGGCCTTACGGCTTGGTGGTCTGCAACCTGAGCGGCGTACACGCCTCGCCTTGGTCCGTGACGATCGAGGACATTCTGTGATATCCAAATCCATTCTACATAACAGACAAACGATATGCCGAAAAGGAGGTATACCCATGAAGATCAAAGCGGCGATCACGCACGAAAAGGGTACGATGTCTTTGGAGGAACTGGAACTCGCCCCTCCGCAAAAGGGGCAGGTCCTGGTTAAAATGGTGGCCTGCGGCGTCTGCCACACGGACGAGGCCGGCATCAATCAACTGATACCCGTGGCCCTGCCCGCCGTATTCGGCCACGAGGGGGTGGGCGTGGTCGAGGAACTCGGTCCCGGCGTGACAAGTCTTAAAAAGGGCGATCGTATCATCATGACTTTCCCCTCCTGCGGGGTCTGCGACTACTGCGCGGAGGGGCATCCCTACGCCTGCGACAATATCAACACCCTCTTCTTCAACGGCAGTTATCTCGACGGCACGAAGCGCCTGTCCCAAAACGGCACGGCGGTTTCCTCGTTCTTCGGACAGGGCGCTTTCGCGACCTACGCCGTCGCGGATGAAAGGAACGTCGTCAAGGCGGACGTGGCCTCGGACGACGAGTTGGCCTATCTCTGCTCGCTCGGCTGCGGCGTGCAGACGGGCGTGGGCGCGGTCCTGAACCGGCTTCGCCCAAAGAAAGGCAGTTCCATCGCCGTATTCGGCTGCGGCGGCGTCGGCATGAGCGCCGTCATGGGCGCCGCGATCGCGGGCTGCGGTACGATCATCGCCGTGGACGTGGCGCCGTCCCGTCTCGAAACGGCCAAATCGCTCGGCGCGACCCACGCCGTCAACGGCAGGGAATGCGACGCGGTGGAGGAGATCCGGAAGATCACAAAGGGGGGCGCGCAGTACAGCGTGGAATCCTCGGGCGTGCCGGCCCTGACGCTGCAGGCCCTGAACAGTCTGCGCCGCAACGGCGCGGCCATCGTGGTCAGCGTGACGGGACCCGCCGAGGTCAGCATCGCGCTCGAACCCATGCTCATGAACAAGAGCGCCACCCTGTACGGCCTGACCGAGGGCGGTTCCAATCCCCCTATATTCATCCCGGAGCTTGTAAAATACTATCGGGAGGGCAGACTGCCCATAGACAAATTGGTCAAGTTCTACAAGTTCGAGGATATAAAGCGGGCTTTTGAGGATTCGCACAGCGGCGCCACGATCAAGCCGATCCTGCGCTTCTGATCGATCGTCGCGCAATCTTTGAGCCGTAAACCTTTGGATATCGCTTCCGAATTTTTTTGTGCGACAGCGTTTTTTTAATTGAAGAAAGGAAATCGCCATGAAGCTTGCACGGTTCACACTCACCATCAACGGCGCGGAACGCTTCGTCCTCTGCGATCCCGAGAAGGATTCCCTCGCGATCGTCCTGCGGCGCTACGGGCTGACGGGCGTCAAGATCGGCTGCGGCACGGGCGTGTGCGGCGCCTGCACCGTCCTCCTGAACGGCGCCCCGGTGCGCGCCTGCACGCGAAAGATGAAGAACGTCAAGGAACACAGCACCGTGCTGACGATCGAGGGTATCGGCGCGCCGGGCCGCCTGCATCCGCTGCAGCAGGCCTTTATCACCTACGGCGGTACGCAATGCGGCTTCTGCACGCCGGGCTTCATCGTTTCGGCCTATGCCCTGCTCGCGGAAAATCCCGCGCCCGCGCGCGAGGACGTGCGCGCGTGGTTCAAGAAACATCGGAACATCTGCCGCTGCACCGGTTACAAGCCCATCGTGGATTCCGTCATGGAGGCGGCCGCCGTCCTGCGCGGCGAAAAGACGACGGAGGATATCACCTACGATTTCGCGGGGGAAAAGGAGATTTACGGCTCCTATCACCCCAGACCGACCTCCCTCGCAAAGGTCTGCGGCCTCGCGGATTACGGCGACGATATCAAACTGAAGATGCCGGAGGGTACGGCGCATCTGGCCGTCGTGATTTCCGAGGTCCCGCACGCGCGAATCCTGGGCATAGACACAGAAGAGGCGGAGTCCATGCCGGGCGTCATCAAGGTTATGACGGCCAAGGATGTCAAAGGCTCGAACAACGCCGACGCGCCCGCCGTGGTGCCGCGGCAAAAGGGCAGGGGCGTCACCGTATTCCCGATCATAGCGGACAAGGTGATCAACAAGCGCGGCGACATCGTGGCGCTCGTGGCCGCGGACACGGAGGAACACGCGCGGGAAGCGGCGAAGCGGGTAAAGCAGAACCTCGAACCGCTGCCGGCCTACAAAAGCCTCCTCGAATCCGTCATGCCGAACGCGATCCAACTGCACGAAACGCTGCCGAACTTCTTTATGGAACAGCCCGTGTTCAAGGGCGAGGATACGGCGGAACTGTTCGAGGACGCGCCTTTCGTCGCCGAGGGCAGCTTCCATTCGCAGCACGAGCCGCATCTGCCCATAGAGCCCGACACCGTGCAGGGCTATATCGGCGTTGACGGTCTGCTGACCCTGCAATGCAAGTCGCAGTCCATCGGTGAAAACCTCGAAACGGTTTCCGAGAGCTGCGGCATTCCGGCGGACCGGCTGCGCATCATCATGAATCCGACGGGCGGTTCTTTCGGCTATTCGACGACCGCCAACATTCTGGGACTCGTCACGACGGCGGTGCAGAACCTCGACATGCCCGTCACCCTGACCCTGCGCTACGACGAATTCAATCACATTACGGGCAAGCGATCCGCCACGTTCACAAACGGACGGATCGCCTGCGACGCGGACGGCAAGATCATCGCGGCGGAATACGATCTGGGCCTCGACCACGGCGCCTACGCCAATCTGGCGGGAAAGATCTTCAACAACCTCGTGTCCGTCGGCTTCCACGGCTACAATGTGCCCAATTTCAAGGCCTTGGCGCGCGGCGCTTCGTCGAACAACGCTTTCTGCACGGCCTACCGGGGCTTCGGCGCGCCGCAGGCCTACACCACGACGGAAGCGCTCATCGATATGATCGCCGAAAAGGCGGGCATGGACCCGTGGGAATTCCGCTACAAAAACGCGGCCCGGCCCGGCGATCTCACGATCAACAGCCGTCCCTACCACGACTATCTCTACCCCTCCATGCTCGAGAAGATCAAGCCGCACTACGATCGCTACAAGGCGGAGGCGGAGGCCGCAAAGGCCGCGGGCCGGCACGTCGGCGTCGGACTCAGCATGGGCGGTTTCATCATCACGATCGGCATGTTCGATTCCGCCGAGGTCGCGCTCGAACTGAATCCCGACGGGACTTTCACCCATTACAACACCTGGGAGGATGTCGGCCAGGGCGGCGACATCGGCGCGCTGGTTCACGCGGTCAAGGCGCTCGCGCCGCTCGGCGTCAAGGCCGACCGGGTGCGCCTCGTCATGAACGACAGCAAGACCTGCCCGGACACGGGGCTGGCCGCCGCGAGCCGTTCGCACTACATGGGCGGCAACGCCACGATAGACGCCGCGGAGAAGCTTATGAACGCGATGAGAAAGCCCGACGGAAGCTATCGCACATACGACGAAATGACGGCGGAGGGCATTCCCACAAAGTACGTGGGCCACTACGATCAGGCCGATAT
>JAITKU010000147.1 GCA_031278255.1 Eubacteriales Family XIII. Incertae Sedis bacterium
ACCCCAGACGTACTCAGTGGCCTTATCCCTATCCGGTCCCCGGCACAGCCAGATCGTAAGGCTTCCGGAAGTTTCAGGGAAAAACTGGCCGGCCCCTATCGTATCCGTAATCACCGCACCCGCCATATCGCTCGTGCGACCGTCGCCCGCTTGGATACTCCACAGTATCGCATCGCCCTTCTCGACGATGCCGTTCACATGATAGCCGGAGTTGTTCCCATTATAATTATTATAGTCGATCCCTCCTTTTATGAGCACCGAGTTTCCAAATTCACCGTATTTGCTGGCTTCGTCCGAATCAATGTCCATTCCGTCTGCATCTGTTCCCGTCACCGTGACGGTATTGCTGTGGGAACCTCCGATGGAGTTGTTACCCGACGGCACTTGGAGAAATTCCTTAGCCACGTGCACGATATACTTCACCGTCGCCTGCTCTCCGCCCTGCAATACCACGTCATCGCCAAGCTTGATTGTGTATGTGCTGCCATAAGAGTATCCCTCCTGTGTGGTTTCCCATTTAACCCATTCAGCCGCAACGGTCTTTGTCCTTTCCAGCGAAGGCCCTTCCGTCCAAGTTACAGAAACCGCCGAACCTACAATCTTCAGCGCCTCTGTTGCAGGAAGCGGAATGCCATACGTCCATGATCTTATGCCCATATCATCCGTGAGCATAATGTTTTTTACCGTCCCATTGTGCGCCATCACCGTGACGGTATAGGATATCGTCGACGTCTGCGGATCGTAGACCTTCGCATCTTTCGTTACGGTGATATACGGCCTGTCGTCAACGGTTATCGTGATCTCCAGATTGTTACCGAAATTGAATATGATTTTGTCACCGCCGCCGACGGCGACGAACTGCGCTTCAAACGTAAAAGAGAACTCTGCATTGCCGTAATAATCGATGTAATTTTGACCGGAATATGTGGCGTCAAAACGTACCTTTATGAGGGCGTTTGTCGGATCGCCCGGATTGTCCGGATCGCTTGGGGCATTCGAGCTTATCTCGTAAGTTCCGATCCCCGCACCGTTCATCTTGATTTCGCCACCCGTCCCGGGGGCGGGGATCAGGATGGCCTCGGGGAGCTGATAGGTCAGATAGCCATCGTCGTCGTATTTTAACTGTTTGGCGTGGCTCGTTTCCATGAATGTGAACTCGATGGTATAATCCTCGCCCACTCGGACGCAATCGCCATCCACACGGACATTGCCGTCCTTGTCCTTGATCTGAAACGCCGTGAGGAAGTCCGCCAGATCGGAAGAGTATCCGTACAGATCAAAAGACATCGGCGCGAACATCGGTTCCGCCGCGTCGATGGCGCTCCCCGAGGTCGGTTCCGCCGCGTCGATGGCGCTCCCCGAGGTCGGCAAGGCAGCGGAGATGGCGCCGGGCGTCGGCGTTTGGCTCTCGCCCGCAGAATCGTCGTCCGCGGTGAGGACCGGCAAGGAGAGGGCGTAGAATACGAGCAGCGCGACGAGCAGCCCGGCGAAGCGCAGGCCGGCGGAGGCCCTGCGTCCGCGCGCCTTGCCCGCGAGCAAGATCCGTATTTCTTTTTGCGAATCGTCGCGCATTTCTCGCATCTCCTTTTCGTTGGATTTACAAGTAAAATATATCGTCAATACTTAGTATAATATATTTCGGTCACAAATTGGTGTCATTTTCAAAAAAAATGATCTTTTTTTTTATTTTTTTTTTCGGGCGGCGCGGATTGGGGCAAAAACGGCGCTATTCCACGCGTCCGAAGGCGCTGAGGGGCCAGACCCGGAAGGCGACTTCGCCGATGATCTGCTCGTCGCTGATGGCGCCGATGGCGCTCGCGCGGCTGTCCACGGAGCTTGCGCGGCGGTCGCCCATGACGAACCAGCGGCCGTCGGGCACCTGGTAGGGCAGCTCTATGTCGCACTTGCCCAGCGCCTTTTCGGGGGCGTAGGGCTCGTCCAGCGGCTCGCCGTCCACCGAAACGACGCCGTTTTCGTCGATGTCCACCCATTCCCCGGCCACGGCGACGACGCGTTTGAGCAGGGCTTTGTTGTTGTGGTAGAAGGCCACGATGTCCCCCCGCTCGAAGGCGCTCCGCTTGAAGGAAACGACGATTTCTCCGTCTTTGAGGGTCGGCAGCATGCTCTCGCCATAGACCCTGAGCACGGGGACCCACAGGGTGGAGAGCAGGACGGATATGGCCGCGACGACTATCAGGGCTTTGCCCGCGCTCCACATCGCCGCGCGAAAGGCTTTTGAACGCTCCCGGCGGCGCAGTTCTTCTTCTATGAGCGCTCTGGTGGGGCGCAGCGCGGCGCCGCCGTCGCCGTCGCCGTTCACGCTTCGCCGCCTCCGCTTTCGCCGCCTCGGTCGCCGCCTCGGTCGCTGCCGGTGTCGCTGTCTTTGCCGTCGCTGTCTTTGCCGCCGGCGTCGCCGTCGCCGGGAGGGGAGATCGGGGCAAAGATCGGATTTCCGCGTATCATGTCGTCGAGTTCCGTGTGGGCGCGCACGAATTGATCCACTCTGCTCCTGAAGTCCCTCCACAGCTCTTCCACGGTCTGTTTTTCCAGTGTTTCGCGCGCGGCGGCGCGTTCTTCGGCGGCCCGCAGGAGTTCTTCGGCGCGCCGGTTTGCCTCGTTTTCTTTTTCCGCAATCCGCTGTTTGCTTTCGGATTGCATGAGGCGCAGGCTTTCGAGGTAGATGCTCGCGCTTTCTTGGGCCGCCTGCATGACGCCGCCGATCCGCAGGGAGGCTTCGGCGATGGAGCCCGCGTCTTCCATGATCAGCGCGCGCTGCGCAAGGCGCTCGGAGAGGGCGCGGTTTTCGGCGCCGAGGCGTTCTATTTCTTCTTCTTGCATGCGCATGATGTTCAGCAAATCCGTCTTCCCGAGCGAACGCAATTGCTTTTCCGTCATATGTCCTCTCCTCAATGGGGCGCGCTTCGCCCGAGGCGCTTCAAATCTGTATACGAAACGTGCTTTTTGAGGCTATTATACCATAAATACGGAGCGAAGCGAAGATATTTATGGTATCTGCCATGCGCGTTTTCGCCCGAGGCGAAAAAATCGCGCGGCATTCCAATCCGTATAATAACCGCGCTTTTTGAGGCTATTATACCATATTTCTTGCGGTTTGTCAGTAGGGGGTATGTTAATTTTTGTCGAATTTTTGTTAGTGTGGGGTTACTTATCGGGGTTGGTAGGGCCTTGGGCTTGGTAATCCCCTCCGCTCTTCGCAACGCCGCAAAGGACGCGGCGTTTGTGCTCGCTGCGGTGGCCGCAAAGGGCGCGGCCCTGGAA
>JAITKU010000188.1 GCA_031278255.1 Eubacteriales Family XIII. Incertae Sedis bacterium
ACAAAGGCGCGGGCAAAATCACGCCGGCGCAAGGCTTCAAGCTGGCCCCGGGCGAAACGCTGACCGTCCGCTACAGTGTCACCTACGACACGGCGGGCGATAAGACCAATAAGGCGAGCGTGAAAACGAAGGTCGAGGGGTCGAACGACGATGATCCCGCAGCCGGCGACGAGGACGAAACGACGGTCCGCGTCGATCCCACCGGTGCGGTCACGCTCGACAAGGCGGCGAACGGCACGCGCTTCCCCGTCGGCGCTTCCGTGGCCTACACGATAGACATCAAAAACACCGGGGACGAATCGCTGACGGATATCGTGATCGCGGACGACCGGCTCGCGGGCCATGCCGCGACGGGCCTTGTCCTGACGCAGACGGCGGCGGGCGGAAGCACTCCGCTTTTCGCCGGCGTAAACTACGGCTTCGACGCGGGCACGGGCGAAATCCGGATGGCGGGGGACTTCAAGCTGCTCCCGGGACATGTGTTGACCGTCCGATACAGCGTCGCGTACGGCACGGCGGGAGACAAACGCAATACGGCGGTCGTGACCGCGAAAGGCGAGAGATCGGATAACGGCGTCACGGACCGGGACGAGGTCACGGTCAACGTCTACACGCCGGGCGGCAATATCCCGGGCGGAGGCGGCGACACGGGCGGAGGCGGCAATACCGGAGGCGGCGATGACAACACCGGCGGAGGCAACGACAACACGGGCGGAGGCGGCAATACCGGCGGCGGCGACACCGACACCGACACCGACGACACCGACACCGGCGGATCCGTACCCACGCCCGCGCCCGGCAACAGCATCATTCCGGGCGGGAACGGCGTGTACGTGGAGATCGGCGAGGACGGTATTCCGCGCGGAGAATGGCACTTGGACGAGGAGACGGGGGAATGGATCTTCGACGAATACCCGCCGCTCACAGACCTGCCTCAAACGGGCGCGGCTTTCCTTGCCGCCGCGGCTTCAACGCACCTTTGGGTGTTCCCGCTGCTCGCGCTTCTCCTTTTCGCTTTCCTTTGGGCGAGGCTGCGCCGGCGCATAGGCGGACGGGTGCGGTAGAACCGCGATTCTCTTTTACGCAAAAAAACGCCGCGACTCTTGCGAAACGCAAGAGTCGCGGCGTTTTGCGCCTCAAGCCGGTATCACGAGCAGACGCGTACCCTCCGTGAGGTTTTCCTCCAATTTGGCGACCATATTGGACGCGGCGCCCTCCCGCGACTCGCCCAAGACTACGATGTCCGCGCGGTTTTTTCGCGCCTGCTCGACCAGCGTCCGAAGAACGTCGTCGGATTTGAGTACCGTCAGACTCGCGCCGTATTCCTTTGCATTTTCGTACAGATAGTCGAGCGCTTCCCCCTCTTTGGAACTGCCCAAAATGCTGAACCGGCCGTCGGCGACGTGAATGACGAAAAGTTCCCCCGGCTCGTCGCCGAGGAGTTCCTTGCCGTATTTGATCAGCCGATCACAGGTCCTTTGTTGCGTTACACATACCATAATGTTTTTCATGATTGACCCCATTGCGTTGCGATTCGGCGTTATGACCCCGGCGCCCGGCGGTCTGTAATACTTACCGAATAAGTATTACCCTTTTCGCTTCCGGTCTAATCAGGCGCGGCGCGATTGCGCGTTAAAAATTTAAGCAGTCGATAAAGAGATCGTTGAAATCCGCGCGATTCGCGAGTTCGACGACCTCCACCGCGCGGACGAGCGCGGCGATCTCTTCGCGGTATGCGCGGTTTACGAGAAAGGCCCGCCCGCCCGACTGCGACGTATTGCCGAGGAATTCGATCTTTCCGGCAAAGGCCTCGGGCAAAAGGCCTATATGGATAAGGCTCTCCGCGCGCAGATGATAGCCGAAAGAACCCGCGATCAGCACGCGGTCAAGCGCCTCCGCGCTCGTCCCGACGATCGCGAGCAGGGTTTCGACGCCGGCGCGCAACGCGCCCTTGGCCAACTGCACTTGGCGGATATCCTGCTGCGTGAGCAGTATGCCGGGCGCGACCGAAAAGGCGTCCTTTCCGTCCTCATAGGTCATATGCGCGGCGAAATGCGGCGGCAGCGCGTCCCTTTCCTCGAATCTGCCGGTTTCGTCTATGACGCCGTTCGCAACAAGTTCGCCCACGATGTCGATGAGTCCGCTGCCGCAGATGCCGATCGGCGGCACGCCGCCGATCGTGCGCAGGCGCAGGCCGCCCGCGCTTTCCGCCTCGAAGTGTTCTATCGCGCCCGCCGCCGCGCGCATCCCGAAGCGGATGTTCATACCCTCGAAAGCCGGACCCGCCGCCGTGGAGGTGGCGCAGAGTTTGCCGTTGTCGGCGGCGACCATCTCACCGTTCGTGCCGATATCTATGAACAGGCTGCGTCCCCTGCGCCTGTGAAGCTGTGCCGCAAGGATGCCGGAACTGATGTCCGCGCCCACATAGGCGGAGATGATCGGCGGCAGGTACACGAGGCCGAGAGGCGATATCCCAAGGCCGCTCTCTTCGGCGCCGAAACGCTCTCCGCCCCGCAGCCGCGACACAAAAGGAACCCTGCCCAAGGGGGCCGGATCCAGACCCATGGCGAGGTGCAGCATTGCGGTGTTGCCGCTCAGCACGATCTCATAGACGCGATCCGCGCCGATACCCGCCCGCGCGCAAAGCTCTGCCGTCAAGTCGTTGATTTCCGACAGCAATAAAGCCCGCAAGGTTGCGAGTCCCTGCGGATCGGAGGCGAACTTGATACGCGACAGCACATCCTGTCCGTATGCGGTCTGCGGGTTTACGGAGGAGCGGGCCGCTATCGCCTTGCCGCTTCGCAGATCCACGAGTTCCGCCACCAAGGTGGTCGTGCCGATGTCCGCGACGACGCCGTAGAGCGCCTCCCGCGTGTCTCCCGCTTCGACGCCGCGCAGCGCGCCGCCCGCGCGCACGGCGGTTTCGTCCCGCTTTGGCGCGTAGTCCTTGGTGATTTCGGGCGCGAGTTCCGGCTCGAAAGAGACGCCGTCTTGCAAGATTTGGGCTTCCTCCCGCGCATCGCCGTCCGTGGGGAGCGTGACGCACATGTCGCCGCAAACGATCGTCGCGCAGGCGAGGGCGCAGCCCTCGCGCTTCTCGGTCTCGGTCAAAAGCCGGGTGTCGCCCCGGTCCGCGTACGGCAGACCGGCCGCGTTGATTCGCACCTTGCACTTGCCGCAGATCATGGCGCCGCCGCAGGGGGTTTCGATCGGAATGCCGGCCGCGCGCGCCGCTTCCGCTATGCGCGTGCCGGGCGCGACACGCACGGTCTCCCCTTGCGGAAGAAAGCTTACCTTATACATGCCAACCTCCCTTTCACAGGCTTAGTTCCTCGATGAAACGGCTTTTCCCGCCCACGAATATCCGGGATATCTCCGCGCCGTCCGTTTCGATCCGCACGGATATCTCGGAAGGGGCGCCCAAGGAGGCCCCCTGTTCTATGTTGTAATCGCTTTGCCGCAGTATGCCGCGCCTGTGGAGATAGCCCGCCAAGGCGCAGTTTGCCGTGCCCGTCGCGGCCTCCTCCGGTATGCCGTAGAGCGGCGCGAAATTGCGGCACAATATCCGCTCGCCCCGCAGCGCGAAAGCGTGTATGCCGACCGCGTCGTATTTGCGGCTTATCTCGGCGATCTCGTCAAAACGCGGCGTCAGCGCGTACAGCGCCTCCGCGCTTTCCATCGGCAGCAGGATGTCGCGCAGACCGGTGGAAACGATTTGTATGGGATATCGCGCGGAGATATCCGCCGCGTCAAAGCATTTTGCGAGCGCGGGACTCTCGATCGTCTCAAAATACGCGGGCGCCGCCTGTTCCATGAAGATCCTTTCGTCGCACAGGCGCAAGGAGAATACGCCCGCCTTTGTTTCAAAGGAATAAGCGGAAAGGTCGAGCATACAAAGCCGCCGCATCAGGGCAAAGGCCGCGATCGTGGCGTGGCCGCAGAGGGGGACTTCCGCGCAGGGCGTGAAATAGACCAGACGGAAATCCGCCCGCGTCCCGCGCGTGACGAAAACCGTTTCCGAACAGCCCGGCTTGCGCGCGATCTCTTTCTTTTGCGCGACGCGCAGAGCGTTTTTGAACAGCACGACGCCCGCCCGGTTCCCGCCGCGATCGTCCTTGCAAAACGCGCTTACAATATAAACCCTTACGGCCATGTCGGATTCCCCGCCTTTCAAAAACACCTGCTTTCGCATCGCCGGTTATTTATATTATACAGTAGTACGATGCGTTTCACAATATTCTCTCTTCTGTAATCTTCGGATAAAAAAAATACGTAAATTAAGTGTCGATATTAAGTAAATTACGCAGTACAATAAAATCAGTAAGAGAGGAAGGCGATGTGAAACGAAGAGATTCGATTAAAAAACTCGAAGCGGCCGGCTGCCGGGAAGTGAGAAACGGGAATCACGCCATCTACGAGAAAGACAAGCATCGCCTCGTGCAAGTCCCGATTCTCTCCGCATCGACAAACCGAGAACCCGCCGAACGATCCGCCGATTGCCTCGGCGGATTTTTTTGCGCAAAGCGCGGGCCGCAAATCCCGTACCCATGACGAAAAAGTACCGAAAATACGGCAAAACATCAGATCGGCCGT
>JAITKU010000202.1 GCA_031278255.1 Eubacteriales Family XIII. Incertae Sedis bacterium
CGCATCGCTCATTATGATACTGCCGTATTGATCATAAAGAGGTGTCAAAGTTCTTATTTCGGCTCCGAGCCGAAGGAGCCTTCGCCTATCAACGCGTCCACATGCCATGAGCCCCACAGCGGTTCGTATTGTTTGATGTCGGTCATGCCGCCTGTCTCCTGTTTCGCAAATTCGCTTCCGGTCTATTGTTCCGTCAAATCCAATGTGGAATCGGATATCGACTTCTGCGGCGCGGCGCCGCCATCCTCCGCAGGTACCGGAGGCGCCTTGGGTCGTTCGGCTTCGCCTTCCGGAGACGACGGGGGCGGCTCGATTTCGTCCTCTGCCGGCGGCCGGGGCCGCAAGTCGTCTCCGGCCGGCTTCATCTCACCCTTCGTCGGGGTTTCGTCCGGCGACGCGCGGTTTTCCGGTTCGTTCACGGTCACCCCGTCGTTCTCCGGGTAGGTCCTCGCATCCGGTTTTTCGATTTCACCGTACCGATGCACGCCGTACAGCGCGACCGCCGCCGCCAGTACCGCCGCCGCCAGTACCGCCGTCGCCGCCGCGACCGCCAATACGCGTTTCCTTGCCGGAGCCTTTTGCGGGATGGGGCGCGTGGGCCGCAGATCGACGATGACGCAGGTCACGTTGTCCTTGCCGCCGTTTTGCAACGCTTCTTCAACCAGAAGATTCACGGCTTGCTCGGCGGAGCCCGATCCCAATATTTCGGCCATCCGCTCGTCGCTTACCAAATCCGTAAGGCCATCCGAACAGAGCAGCAATCTGTGCGATTCCGTTCGCGGCAACGGCGGCAGCGGTTCCGCGACCACGATCATCTCATCCTCAAAGATGCCGAGATACTGCGTCAGCTTGTGCCGGTCGCGGCTGCTTCGCGCCTCTTCTTCGGTAAGGACGCCCATGCGAACCTTTTGCGCCGCCAGGGTATGCTCCTGCGAGATCCGCCGCAGCGCCCCGCCTTCGAGCGCGTAAATGCGGGAATCGCCGATGTTGTACGGCTTTATCTCGGTTTCCGTAACGACGACAAGCGCGAGCGTTGTGCCGATGCGAGCGGATTTCGCGCGTATCTCGGCACATATCCCGTTGTTTACGCTTGTCACATAATCTTGAACAAGCGCGTCGATCTCGCCGGGCGGCGCGGCACGGACGGCCCGCTCCAATTCCGGCGCGGCGCCGGCGGCGGCGTATGACGCGAACTCGCCGTATTCCTGACCGCCCATGCCGTCAAACACCGCAAACACGCAGGGCGCGTCCGCCTCGCCGGAGGCCGCAAACGGCGCGTCGCGGGTTTCGGGCGTGAGCGTCAGACCGCCGCAACAGAGGTTGTCCTCGTTGTTTGTGCGGACCTTCCCCATATCGGAACGCGCGGAAAAAGAAATCGTCATATTCACACCCTGTTACAGATAGATGAGACCCTTCCAGCCGGAGGATATTCCTTTAAAGGTGTCCACCGATGTTTTCTTCAACATGCCGTCGTCGGCCGAGATTTTGCCGTCGCCGTCAAGATTGGCTTCCGTGTAGTAGACCGTATCGCCGATCACGTCCTCCACGTACACCACATGGCCGAATGCCCCACCCACAAAGCACGCTATGGAGTCCGCGCGGATGTCTTGGCCGGTCGGCAAGCCGCTCGTTTCGGCTGTACGCCACCAAGTATTGGCGTCGCCGGAGATACCGTATGTGTTCAGGTTCTTTTCCTCCGCGCGGTTGCGGACGTACCAGACGCATTGGCCTTTCTTGCCTCCGTTTGCGGTGTAAGCCGTGACATTCGCCACGCGCTGTCCCACGTTCTTGTCCATGGCCGCGCGCCTGTCCGCCTCCTCCATCTCTTGGATTGCGAAGTTGAGGGCGTCGAAGTAGCGCGCCATGTCCTCGGTGATCGCCGCGGAGATGCTTCTCGTTTTGTCGAGCCGCAGCGACGCGGCGTCGGCTATATCGCCGCTCCAGGCACCCTGCATCGCGTCGATCAAACCGTTCAGCCGACCGAACAAATCATCCTGCCGCGTGTTCAAAACGACCAGGCCGTCCCGTATCGCGCGCGCCGCCGCCGTTTCCAATCGTATTAAACTCATACCGATCACGCCCGCCCTTCGTAATTGACCGATTGCATCTTTGAAATAATGTTTTGCTGCGTACTCTCGAACGCGGCCGCCGAACCGTCCAAGATATTGCCGAGCTCTACCAGAAAGCCTTCTATGCGCTTGCAGCTCGCCTTGATCCGGTTGACCTCAAGGCTGACCTTGAAGCGGTCCGAGCACTGCCAATTCTCATGTTTGAAGGCGTAGCCCGAGAAGGTATACGCGTTGCCCATGTGGTGCGCCGCGTCGCGGCTCAGCCGCGCCAGTTCGCGCAGGTCGGCCGTATCCGCGGATATTCGCGTTACATTTCCCCTTGAATTGGATGCCATCCCGTCACCCCGCCGTCTTTCCGAGCCGCGGATCGCTCAACTTGCCCGACAGTTCCAAATCCCAGTCGGACATCGCGGCGGCTGCGGCGTATACGTCGCCCAGCAGATGCTTCAGCTCATCGGCATAGGTCAGTATCCGCTTCGTCTTGGCGTCGAGAGCGGCCATGAATATCCGCTGCGCCTCATCGTCCCAGACATCGTTCAGTTTGGCTGCGGTCCCGCGTATGTCATCGAATGCACCCTTGATGCTCTCAAGGCAGATCTCCGCGTCGCCGGAGCCGTTCATGAGGCTTGCCGTGTCCATAATCAGCTTTGCCATATCGCAAGTTCCTTTCCGAATCCATGGGTCCGTCCGCTTACGCTCCGCAACGGCGCCTAGCTGCCGCCGGCCCTGCGGTCGGCGTCGCGGTACGTGTTGACAATCTCGTCGAGCATGCCGCACACCCTCGCCGCGCTTTCCTCCAAGCCTTCGATCTGCTTGCGGAAGCTTTGGGTAAGCGCCGTAAATTGCGACTGCGCGTGCCCGTGCCAGCCGTTCTCCGCCAAGCTCTGCATCTGTCCAAGCCTGTTCTTGGCGGAATCGAGAGCTTTCAGGCAGGTCCGCAAATCCCGCTTGTCCGATTCGGCGTCTTGGCTGTCTATTAGGATCTGCGCCATCGTTCGCCCCTTCCATCGTTTTTTAAAGGTTTTTTTAATTTATGCGAATGTGTTCGGCGTGCCGCGCGCCAAGCGCGCGGCGCATTCCTCGTAGCGCGCGGCGGCGAACATCAGCTTGCCGCTCAAATCGCGGAGGCGGTAGGCGATGTCGTTCGCCTTGCGGATTGCGGTATCCGTCCGCAGCGCGCAGTCGTCGCTGCGGGAGCGCGCGCCCGCCAATTCGGCGCGGACGCCTTCCAAGGCGGACGCGATATCGTCCATGGCAAAGGCCAGCCTCTCGTACCGCCTCGCCGCCTCCCACAATGCTTCCGTGTCCACTCGAATCGTCCGCGCCATGCAAAAAACACCGCCCCTTCCGCGAAAAACCGCGAAAAGCGAAACCCGCCGCCCTTCGCCGCACCGCCGGAAATCCTACAGCTGATTCATCTTCGCCTTGACGGCTTCCTCCGCGTTTCGCATCTCCTGCGCCGCCGTAACCATTCGCAGGCGGAAGCTCTCTACATCCTGCGCAAACTTCTTGAACGCGGGTTCGTTGCTGTTGAAGCTCTGCGTGAACGCGGCGTTGGCCTCGCCCTCCCACTCCGTCGCCACATCGGTGACGAGCTGCCTGATCTGGTTGTAGACGCCCTCGTGCTGGTCCTTCAGTCCGTTCAGCTTATTGGCCTGCGCCTCAAGGGTCTCCGGTGTGATTCTGATCTTTGCCATTGTCATTTCCTCCTAAGTACCGTTTGCAAATGCGGTTATTATTCTCAAGCCCTCCGTGCGGCTCAATGTCTTGTTCCCACTATGACACACGTGCGCGCGGCCGGCAATGGATTTCGCGTAAACGGTCGGATTTCCGCGGGAAACGGTCACATACCCACGGGAACCTCCATGCTTGCCGAATCGGTCATTTCTCTGCTACCGTCGCTGTAGACACTGTAGACGCTCGCGCTGATCGTGTACACGCCCGGACCCGCGTTCTGTGCCGCTTTCAAAAGGTCTTGCGTGAAGTCCGGCAGGTTGTTTCCGCTGTACGGCGTTTGGCTCTGATATGTGTTTGAAAACGCAACCCCGTTGCCGCTGACGGATATGTCGCATTCGTAATGCGTCACGGTCTTTTGCGGTTTTGGTGGCTCATTCACGGTAATGACCGTGTCCGGCGCGTAAATGACACCGCCAAAGCCGTCTATATAACCGTAATTCACCCGCACGCCGATCGTCGCGACCCCCGCTTTCTTCGCCGTGACCGTTCCGTCTTGAGCAACCGCGGCGATATCCTCGTTCCCGCTGGTCCAAATGACGGACGGGCCGGGCGTGTCCTTTGGGGAAATCGTCACGGTCAGTTTGACGGTTTCGCCGACGTTCATCGTGTGAGAAGCGGGGCTGACGGAGGCGGTGGGTGCGGGGTTTACCGCAATGACGGTGACGGAACACACTGCGGTGAGCCCGCCGTCATTCGTCTTTGCGGTGATCGTCGCGTTGCCCGCTTTCTTCGCCGTCACCGTGCCGCCCGAAACAGAAGCGACGCTCGCGTCGCTCGACGACCACGAAACGCTCTTGTCCTTCGCGTTGGCCGGGAAGATCTCCGCCGTCAGCTTCTGCACCGTCCCGACGGGTACTTCCAAATGATCGAAATCAAGGAAAATATCCGTTACCAAGACCCCTTTGTCTTCCCCGACGACGGTGACGACGCAGTTCGCGCTGTGGCCGCCGTCATTCGTCTTTGCGGTGATCGTCGCATTGCCCGCTTTCTTCGCCGTCACCGTGCCGCCCGAAACAGAGGCGACGCTCGCGTCGCTCGACGACCATGAAACGGTCGTGTCCTTCGCGTTGGCCGGGTAGATCGTCGCCGTCAGCCTGTGCGACACCCCAACGTCCAGATTCAGATAGTCCGTGCTGAGGGCGATATACGTCACCTTGACTTCGCTTTCTTTGACCGTAACCACGCAAGTCGAGGTATAACCGCCGTCGCTTGTCTTGGCTGTGATCGTCGCGCTTCCGGCCTTCTTTGCCGAGACGAGGCCCGCAGACGACACCGCCGCGACGGAGCCGTCGTTCGACGACCACGAAACGGCTTGATTCTTCGCGTTGGTCGGGTACACCGTTGCGGCGAGTCCGAAGCTGTCCCCGGCGTTCATCGTGCGGGACGCGGGGCTGACGGAGACGGATGTCACGCGGACTTCGCTTACACTCTCGACTTCTTTGACCGTAACCGCGCAGGTCGAGGTATGGCCGCCGTCGCTCGTCTTGGCCGTGATCGTCGCGCTTCCGGCCTTCTTTGCCGAGACGAGGCCCGCGGACGACACCGCCGCGACGGAGCTGTCGCTCGACGACCACGAAACGGCTTGGTTCTTCGCGTTGGCCGGGTAGACCGTCGCGGTGAGTCCGAAGTTGTCCCCGGCGTTCATCGTGCGGGACGAATGACTGACGAAGACGGCGCTCACGCGGATGTCGGAAGCGGGCGTTTGCGTCTGCACGGGGGTCGTTTGCGCGGGCGACTGTGCTTGCGTCTGTGCCTGTGCGGTGATTGTCCGCGCGGGCGCGATCTCCCGCTCCGTTTCCTCCGCCGGGGTCTCTTGCGCGTCATCCTCCGCCTGCGGCAAGGCGGTCAAATCCTCCGGCAGCGTATACAGGGTCACGATTGCCTGTTCGCGCGAAAAGGCCTCCTTGGGCGCGAAGAGATCCGCACCGACGCCGTTCATGATCTTCCGCGACGCGACGAAATCGACGCTATCCTCGGCCCATTTGGAAATCTTGCCTTTGTCGGCGAACCGCATATCCGGAGCGCTTGTATCCGCCCCAAAAAGAACCGCTATACGCGTCAGGCAAACCGCCGCCGCCTCGCGGGTCACGGTGGCGTCCGGATTGAAGGCTCCGTCTCCGCCGCCGCCCATGATTCCGAGCGAGGCTGCGGCGAGGACGCTCTCGTCGTTCGTGTCGGAGAAGGCGAGGGCAATGTCCGCGTCTCTTTCGATCAGGAAGGCGGCTATGGTCTTTCCGCTTCGTTTTTCGACATATCGCGTGGCGAGCGCGCTGTACGCTCCGCGCGTGATCGGAGCGGTGTAGTCCCCGTACAGGCTCGCGGGAACATATCCGTCTTCGATGGCGGACGCCACCGTTTCCTTCGCCCATTTGCTCGCGCCCTCCGCCAAAGCCGCTGCGTCGTCCGGCGAAACCGCGAACGAAAGCGCGTCTATCGCATTGCCCGCGCCGGCCGTCTCATCGGATGCGAGGTTTCCTCCGCCCCCGCCGTAAAGCGCCAAGCCGATGCCGACCGCGACGATCAGCAGGGCCGCGACGATCTTGCGCCTGCGTTTCCGCCGCCCGGCCGGCTTCGGCGCTTCGCCCTCGGCCGCCGCCGCATGCGCCGCGAACACGCCCTCGGTTCCCTCGGTCTTGTCCGCTTCGCGAAAGGCATCCTCCGTAAAATCGGCGGCGAACACGCCCTGCGTTCCATCCGTCTTTTCCAAATCCACGGTCGCTTCCGCATCGCCCGAAAACACGCCCGCCGTGCCTTCCGTCCCGAGCGTGCCCTCGCCTGCGCCGTATGCCGCATATGCCGCCGCAGAGCCGGCCCCCGCTTCGGCGCGGGCCGGCGCCTCGTAAGCATAGCTCCCGCCGCCCGCGACAAGCTCCAGCGCCTCGCGCATCTCGGTCGGCGACGCGAAGCGCGCGCTGCGGTCATATGCGCAGGCGCGCAGGACGATATCGGTCAGGGACGGATCAACGCCCGCGAGCGGCGGCAAGGGCTCGCCGCTCATTCTGCGCCGCAGGGCTTCGTCGCGGCTTTTGGGCGTGATGGCCGCCGGGAAGTCGGGCAGGAAGGGCGTGCGGTTCTTGTTCAGCAAGCGGTACATCACGATGCCGAGCGAGTAGGTGTCCACGCTCGCGCCGTATTCGTCGCCCTTGAATACCTCGGGCGCCATGTACGTGTAGGTCCCCTTCTTGGACAGGCCGCTCATCGTGCGCTCGATCTGCCTGGCTATGCCGAAGTCGCCCAGCTTGTACTCCCCGTAGCGCGACACGAAGATATTGTCGGGTTTGATGTCGCGGTGTATCGTGTTGTGGAGGGCGCAGAGTTCGAGGGCGCGGCAGATGTGTGTGCCGAGCTTGATTACCTCGTCTTCCGTGAGCGGCTTTTCCGTCGCATGTTCCGTCAGGCTCGTCAAAAGTTCCATGCGTATGAGGATGTCCCAGCCTATGCCGTCCGTGTGCTCTATGACCTTGTGGTCCTCGAAGTTGACGACGTTGCTGTTGCCGCGAAAGGCGTTCATCAGGTCGATCTCTTGAACGATGTCGGCCACGAAGGTGTGAAAGTAGCTCTTTGCGGAGGCCTCGTCAAGCCCTTCTCCGCGCATTTGACGCAGATCGGCCTCGTTCTGCGGTATCGAGAGAATCTTGACCGCCGCGTAATAGGTCCTACCGAATTCCTCGCGACTGACCCTGTAGACCTTGCCGAAGGAGCCTTCGCCTATCGGCGCGTCCACGCGCCATGAGCCCCACAGTGGTTCGTATTCCCTGATGTCCGCCATGTCACAGCGCTCCTTTCAGTCTGTGCTCCGTTTCCTCGAACGCGGCGGCGGCCGCATCGATGTCGGACGCCAAGTCCTCCGTTTCGACGCGCAAACGCTCCAGATCCTTCGCCGTCCACTCGTTCGTTTCCAAAAATGCGCCGGCGGACGCGCCCTGCCAGGCGTCGCCGACAAAGCCGGCGGCCGAGATCAGCCGTGTCCGCGCCGCTTCCGTTTCGCCCGATAGTTCGCGCAACAGGCGCGCCGCGTTTCGATACCGTTCACAATCGATGTATATCTCAGCCATATGCTACACCTTTCTCACGGACAGCAGGCTTCCGTCAAAAGCGCCGACGCTCGCCAGCGTGTCCCCGCCCCGCAACGAATGATTGCCGAAGACGAGCCGATAGTCGCGATAATTCAGAAACTCGTGTCCGCCCGCGTTTTTCAGTATTTCGAGAAGCTTTTCCTTAAAGGCCGTGAAAGGCAGGCGCGACGGGATCTCCAGATCGATTTCAAACCGGCCGTCGCTTATCGTCACGATGAAATATTCAGGCATTCGCGTCCGGCCTCCTCGCTTTCGCAAATTTTACGGCAACCGCCGCGCGTCCGCTTATGACGAAGCCTTCGTAAGCGAGCGCCGAGGCGTCATCCGCGTCGTGCAGCGCGTTCAGCATACCGTAATCGTGAAGCCGTCCGCCCAGCGCGACGGCGTTCCCTTTCTCAAGGAACAGGGAGAACGTCTTCACGGACAGATTCGCGAAGCGCTGCAATCCGTCCCTGTCGCCCGCCATGAAGAAGAATATCCCGCGCTCCGCTCCGTCCGCGAGGATCGCGTCGAGCCTGTCTGCGGTTTCGTCGGTGATTTCCTCGTAGAATTTGACGAAGTCGTCTATCACGACCGCGATGCGCGGCAGACCCGCGCCGCCGCCGGCGCGCGCGCGATAGGTCTCGTCGAGTTCGGCGGCGAATTCGTCGAACTCCGCGCCGGCGCGCGCGACCCGCGCGCCTTCGGCCAGCGATCCGAGCGCATTGCCCTTCTCGTAGATGCAGAGTTCGGAATTCGCATCACGGGACAGGGCCGTGACGATCCACGACAGGACGTTGCTTTTGCCGCTGCCCGCCGCGCCCGTGACCACGCAGCCGTTCATCCGCTCAAACACGAAGTCGAAGGCCTTGCCGCTCCTTTTGTCAAAGCCCGGCCGGACGAAATCCCCGTCAAAGATCAACTCGCTCTCGTCAAACTCGCCAAAAGCGGCGCGGACCATGTCGCTTTCGTCCTCGCCGCCCCGCCACGCCTCCCGCATCGCAGCGCAGGTTTCGCGAAGCCGGCTGACGCGTTCCGCTTCCTTTTCGGCGTCGGAGAACAGCGCCGTCTGAAACTCCAGAGGACCCTTGGCAAAACCACGGCCCGGAAAATCGCCCGGTTCGGACTTGCCGTTACCGCCGACGATCTGCCTGTAGTCGGCCTTGTCCGTGAGCCTGAGCGCGTAGGAGCATTTTACATACTGCGCGATGCGATACATAAAGCTGCCCTGGCTGCCGGCCGTCATCAGCAGATACAGACCAAAGCCGGCGCCTTCCCGCGCGACGACGGTCAGCATGTCCAGAAAATCCGGGTACATATTGTACAGCGAGGCCATGTTGTCGACGGCGATCAGTATCGCGGGTTCGGGTTCGCCCGTTATATCGCGGTAGGCGTCGAGCGTTCCCACGCCCTGCTCCGAAAAACGGCGCTTGCGCGACTCCAGCCGCTGCGTCAGGAATTGCTCCGCCCGCGAAATCTTTTCCCGGTCGCTGCCGTCGGCCACGAGCAGGGTATGCGGGAGCCTTTCGAAGGGACGCATCACCGCCGCGCCGAACTCCAAAACGACGAGCCGCAGCTGTTCCGGCGTGTGGGAATGCGCCGCCGACAGGAGCGCGGTGCGCAGAAACTCCGTCTTGCCCGATTGCGGCGCGCCGTAGACGACGTGATGTCCGTTTTCCCCGAAGTTGAGAACAAGCGGATATTGCCGCTGCTCGTCGGGGTCGTCGACGAGGCCGGCGACGACGGAAAGTCCGTCGTTCACGGCATTCCAGACGCCGTTTTCGAAGGCCTTCCCGCCCGAAAGCAAATCGGACAGCGCGATGCGCGAGGGCAGCGCTTCCGTCCACACTTGACGCGCCGGCTTCACGCCGGCCTCGGCCGCCGCGGTTTTGATACGGTTTGCCACCGCCAAGCCCTCGCCGAAGTCCGCTCCCGCCGCGGCGACCGTTTTGTCGTAGACCTCGGGTCTGATGCGGCTGCCGTCCAATTCGACGATGTTGATCTTCGTGGCCGCGCTCTTTCCCGCGCCGGGGGTGTAAGGCGCCTTGCTGAAAAAGGTCTGCACCTGCTCATAGACCTCGTTGTTGCCGACCTTGACGTAGGCGCGGCCGCGCACGGTAATGCGGAAGGCGTCCGTCGTGCCGATGATGTCCTTGCTCTCGCCCGCCTCGGCCGTTTTGAGGCAGATGCGGAAACGGCTGTTCGCGGACACCTGCCCGCTGACGATACCGCCGCCCGGCGACTGCGTCGCCAGAACCATGTACACGCCCAAGCTGCCGCCGACGCGCGCAATCTGTATGAAATTGTCCATTCGCTCCGGGAACTGCGTTTTCAGTTCCGCAAATTCGTCGATCACGATGATCAGGTAGGGCATGGGTTCGCGCACGCGCCCGTTCCGATAGGCCTGCTGGTACTTGTGGATGTTTTCCTGCTTCGTATCCATAAACACGCGCTGCCGGCGCAGGAGCTCGCCCTGCAACGAACGCAGGTTGCGCTCGATGCTATCTATGTCGTTCACGTTGCTGATTTTTCCGGCCACATGCGGCAGGTCCATGAGGATGCCCGAAAGCCCGTCGCCCTTGAAGTCTATCAGCACGAAGCTGACCTCCCGCGGATGATAGTTGAGTGCGACCGACAGCAGCCAGGTCGTAAGCGTTTCGCTCTTGCCCCAGCGCGTCGCCCCGGCGACGATGCCGTGCGGCCCCATCCCCTTTTCGTGTATGTCAAAAGCGAATACCTCGCCGTTTTCCCTTATGCCTATCGGCGCGGCCAGGCTCTCGAAAGGACGGTTCCCGCTCCAGCGTCCGAGCACGTCCAGTTCCTCCACCCTGTCCGCTTCAAAACCCGCAAGCAGTGGGACGTACTCCGGCATGGACGATTTTTTGGATGTCGCGCGGAAGCGCACGGGCGCCAGGCTTCGCGCGAATGCGTCCATCATCTGCGCCGATATTTTGTCAAACGCAAACGCGGTGCGCCCAAAACCGCTGTATTTGTCGTATACCGTGCCGGCATTCTCGCCGCATTCGACGAGAATGCCGCATTCGCCGGGCAGTGAGCCGATATCGCCGTAGGCGTATACGACCGTCGCGCCGAGATTCGGATCGTCCGGCAGAAGCGACACGCCGGCGCTTTCGACAAGCTCTTTGTCCGCCAAGACGATGAGTCGGTGCGGTGCGGCCCTTTGCGTCTTCTCGTCGCTCCTTCGCGAGCGGACTTTCAGCTCGTCGTCCAAACCGCGCAGCAGCTTGGCCGCTTCCTCTTGCGACCGGGCGAGCAGTCTCGCGCGCCCGTCCTCGCTTTGGACGTGCGGCAACCAGCGCAGAAAATCCCAGCGCGTGCGCTCGCGTTCCGGGAAGACGACGGCGATTTTCACGTCCTCGTGGGAATGATGCGCCGCGATGCCGCAGATCATCGTCCATACGACCTTTTGTATATCGTTCCTGTTTCCGGCAATCCCCACAACCTTGGCGTCCGCAAGGGGCAGGACGATTGGGACGCCGCTCAGGGTTTCGTGCCGCGCTTTGAGCTTGTACGCCTCGGCGAGCAGGGGATTGTCCTCCGCGTCGAACTGCGCTTGCGGCAGTTTGACGCTCACATTGGATTCCGCCGTTCCCGTGCCTATGCGAACGGTCAGGAAGTCGGCGTCGGAAACGGAGCGTTCCCACAGGCGCCGCTCGCGCCGCGCCGCAATCCCCGCGCATTTGTCGGGGCTTGGGTTGACGGCGTCGAGCGCGGTGATATAGGCGGTTTCGGCGGCGGTGATCTCGGCCTCGCGCCCCTTCAGGTAGCGCGCGTATTTGTCCCGCGCCGTCTGCGAGGCCGTTTTCCATTTTTTGGTCTGAGCATTGTAGTTCACGACCGATGTGATGACGCTGATCAGGGACATCGGGATTGTGAACCAGAGAGTATTTATGCCGAATCCCGTGAATTGCACGGCAACCACCATGACGAAGGCCATCATAATCGGCGGCAGCAGGATCGTCAGCCACGACACGGCGGGCTTTTCGCCGAGCCTCGGAGGCGTCCCGATCTCCGTTTCAAGCTTCTTCGCTTCGGGCGCGAGTCTCGGACTTTTCTGAAAGTACGGATACGCGGCGGCGCGCGCGCCCGCGTGCGCCTCGGCGAAAGAAAGCTTTCCCGCCGGTGCCGCGCTGCCCGGCGTGTTCAGGAAGTGGAGCATGCCGTCCGCGTAACGCAGTTTCCAGCCGCCGATGAATATGACCGCGTTGTCCCGCAAGATGACGCGGGAAATGCGTTTGCCGTTTACGAATGTGCCGTTTCTGCTGTTGTCGTCCGAGAGTTCCCAACCGTCGTTCCTCCTGCGCAGCGTCGCGTGGTCGGACGAAACCTGCGCGCCGAAAAGGGAGATGTCTTTTTTGCCGGATCGCCCAATCGTTATTTCGCTTTTCGACAGGGATACGGGTCCGGCGACATCGCAGCGCCGCTCAAAGACCGTCAACGCAAGGCCCGGCGCGACGCGCACGATGTCGCCCGCAGCCAGTACGCGGTTCGTTGCGTGCCGCTCCCCCACCGACACGGGCCTGAGCGCCGACAGATGCACGCCCGTTTCGATGGCGGTAAGCGTCAGCTGTCCCGCTTCCAAACCGTTTTGCGTCAATCTGAGGGTATCGGACCGTCCCGCGCCCACGGTGGCGGTTTGGCCTGCGCCGAGTTCGACGTCCGCTATTTCGTTATCCGAGTAGACGAATATCAGCCAGTTCATTCGGCAAATCCTTCTCCGTATAATCGCGCCGGCCGCTCAAACCGGCGTACAGTTTCTTCGCGCCGCGCCGTGACATATACACGAAATCGTTTTCGGCGAATATGGCTTTCTTTTCCGTAAAATCAACCGCTTTCAGCTGTTTTGCGTTGATGAGGCAACCCTTATCCACTCGAAAGAAGCATTTCGGAAGCCGGCGTTCCAAATCGGCCAGCCTTTCGGTCGATTCGAACGCGGCGTTTGTGCAGACGATGAGCGTCTTTGCGCCGCAGGTCCGTATATAGGTGATGTTCTCCGCATTCACGAGCCACTTCTTGTACCGGCACGTGAATTCTATAAACGCGAGTTCGCCCGAACGCGAAAGGAAGTTGTCCAAGAAACCGTGCAGTTCGTCCGAGTTCGCCCGTCTGACGAATATATAGCTCGGCCTGAGCATATCGCGCGTGACCCGCACCGCAACGGATTCGGACGGAACGATAAAGGTCAGCGCACAGTTTACGCCTTCGCCGCGCAGCCGGCCGGCGATGCCGTACCCGGCGTCGGAAGCCTCGCAGTCGTTCAACTGCAGGACGTACAGATCCATGCTCAGACTGCCGGCTGCGGCGTTGAATTCTCTCAAATTGTGAAAACTTACAATTCTTGTATAATACTCCGGGTGATACGCGCAGAAGTAGCGGCTGATCTCATTTGCCACCCGTTCACTCTCCATCTTGTCGGCAATATAGACGACCGCTCTCAATCAATCCCCCTCCGCACAAGGTTGCGGCTCATGCAATGCTGAATCGCAGTTAAAAAGAAAACCTTTAAAAACAGGGTAACACTTTCTCTGAAGTGTTACCCTGCCTAAAACGATTGAAATTCGGACAAAAAAAGAACGCCGTGAAGCGCCTCGGGAGGATGATAAAATATTGCGGAGTGAAAAATCATTGAAAACAGAACAAAAAGACGCCCAAGTAACATAACAGAGATTGTGTTACCCGGACGAAAACAACCAAAGGAGGAGAATCATCATGGCTGTGACAGAACCGATCCGCAACAAGCACCAAGTACGGGAACTCTCGAATTATTACCTGCAACGCGGGCAGCTCCGCAATTGCTGCCTGATCGTCTTGGGCGTCCACACCGCCCTGCGCGTCAGCGATCTGCTGCGTCTGACATGGGAAGACGTATATGATTTCGCGCGCCGTTGCGTGCGCGAGAGCATCATCATCACCGAGAAAAAGACCGGCAAGACGAGGATCATCGCATTGAACGGGAACGCAATGCGCACGCTGGCCTTATACGCCGCGCAAGCGGCCAAGCGAGGCGACTTCCTCATCGCAAACGCCCGGACGAAGAAAGCCATCAGCCGCATACAGGCCTACCGCATCATTCGGGCCGCCGCCGAAGCGCTGCGAATCGGGCGCGTATCCTGCCACTCGCTTCGCAAGACCTTCGGCTACCATGCCTGGAAAAGCGGAATTTCGCCTGCGGTTATCGTGGAGATATACAACCACAGTTCCTTTTCCGTCACCAAGCGCTACCTCGGTGTCACACAGGACGACCAGAACGAGGCGTATATGCGCCTGAGCTTCTCGGCCTGACGCGATTCCGGGCGGGAGCCAAAATATTCCAAACGGCGTTGCGCACGGCATACGCCCGGGTTTCGCGCGCCCGCGTTTATGCGCGGCGCCCGAAATTCCAATCCAGCGGATATTTCCTTTGCTTGCTGTATATTATATTATGTGCGAAGAGTTTCGTAAAGAGTTTTTTTTTGCCAAAACTGCACAAAAAACCCGCACAACGACGACGCGACGTCGCGGGAACGGGCGGAGGAACACGGCCGGGCGCACAAGGAAAAAGCCGCCCCCACTTGAGGACGGCTCTTTCCGAACGGTTTGAGGCGCGGATTGAAGCGCCCGCCCCTAATTGTTCGTTTTTTCAATAAATCTGTGCAATACCGCCGCGACCTCCGCGCGCGTCGCGCTGCCCCGCGGGTCGAAGCTGTTTCCGGGCTTGCCGGTCAGAATGCCGCCGCCGGATAGGGTCTGCACGGCGTTCTTGGCGTAATCCGCTATGGCGGTTTCATCCGCAAAGATGGTGTACTGCAACGTTACGGGGAAATGCTTATCCGCGAAATCGATGTAACGCGTAACGATCGCCGCCAGATCCTGCCGCGTGATCTCGGCGTCCGGAGCGAAACTGCTGCCCGTACCCATCACGATGCCGTTTTCTTTCGCCCATTCGACATAGGCCGTATAATACCGTCCGGCGGCCACATCGCCGAAGCCGCTCGTCGCATAGGCGCTCTGATCCACGCCGTGCAATCTGCCGAGCACCGTGACGAGCATCCCGCGCGTCATGAGCGCGTTCGGACTGAAGCTCGTCGCGCTCGTGCCGGCGAAGAGCCCGTTCGTGTGCGCGTATTCCACATCGCCGTAGAACCAATCGCTCTCCTTTACGTCGCTGAACGGGTTTTCCCACGCAGCGGCGGCGGCATCGTAGGCCACAAGGAACAGCGAGAGGTGCTCCACGGTAAAGGTGATCGC
>JAITKU010000289.1 GCA_031278255.1 Eubacteriales Family XIII. Incertae Sedis bacterium
TTCAATTTTGGCTCCGTCCAAAATTGAAGCGCCAAAGGCGCACTTCAATTGTTGAACGGATGTTTTGAGGGGACAAGGGCTTCTGCGCTCCTATCCCCGTTTGCGCCTTTTGCAAACGGGGATAGGAGCCACTCGACAACTCCCCCGCTTTAGCGGGTTAGGAGTTTACCGTCCCCGCCGCGCCTACCGGAATCTGCGGCAATTCCGCGGGTCGATGAAAGTCACCGTGTATTTCTCCACGAGCATCGACGGTTTGTAGGACAGCTTGGCTTTGCGCAGTCCGGGTATGCCCATATCCTCCTCGCGGTTGATGCGCTTCACATCTTTCGCGACATGCTTGCAAAATTCGTTGTTGATGGCCTGATAAAGCCCGCGAAACGCCGTGTTGGCTTTCTCCACATGCACCGTAACCGTCTTTTTTCCGAGGCGTCCGCCGATGCTCAGCGCTTCGATAACGCCGTTTATGCGGATGGCGCCCGTCAGATAGCCGACGAGTTCCAAATTGCGGAACACATCCTGCATGGCGCGTTCCTCCATCAGAAGCAGTTCCTTTTCGTGCGCGTTCGAGGGGTTCTTGCGTTCGTTGAAACGCCGGATGAAGTCCATGGCCTCCTCTGCCATATCGGAACGCAGGTTCACATATGTGTAATCGCAGTTGTTCAAAAAATAGTTCAGGTGGTTCTTCTTGGCGTGGTAATCGCGCCCTTTCAACTCGATCAAATCCTGCGTATTGTAAACATAGTCGAAATTCGCCCTGTCGGCCTCGATACGCAACCGGTTCGGAAAGGCTTTTTCAAGGAAATCCGTCATGTGGAAAGGTACGAGCATGAGTTTGAAAGCGCAGCCCTTTTCCTCGAATCTCCGCTTCGCGCCGCAGATCGTTTCCGCAAGTCCCGCGGGTTCGTAGACACCCGTCCGCGTCAGCGGCGGAAGCATGAAAGGAACGTCCATCTCCGGCTCCAGATTGTCAACCGCCGCAATGCACAGATAATCGCCGATGATCTCCCAACTGAACTTGTTGATGTTGCGCCACATGTAAAGCGATGTGAACGACATGCCGGAGGCTTTGTACTCAAAGCTTCCCAGATATTCCTCCAGCAAGGGCCGCGACTCTATCGTGATTTCGTTTTCAAACAGAAACATTACTTTACTAAGCCGGAAATTTGCCTGAAACCGCTTTCCTTGGCCCCTTCCAACAATTCAAACAGCGCCGATTCGTAGGTTGTTTCCACCGCGCCGGCCGCGGCCATCCTGCGGAAAGCCGCCTCCGCGTCGCCGCGCTTCCGCGAAGATATGAGGTCCGAAACGAAGAACGCGTCGAAGCCCTCCGCCAAGAGGTCGAGTACGGTCTGCAGCACGCAGACGTGCGCCTCCACGCCGCAGACGAGGACGCTCTTCTTGCCGGACGCTTTCAGCCCGCGCACAAATTCCGGTTCGCCCATGGCGCTGAAACGCGTTTTTTCGATGGGCGTGAATGCGGCGGCGGATACGGCGCCCGCGCCGTCCTTGTCCGCGGGCAGGGATTCCGTCAGGGCCGCCGCGATCGCGCCGACCGTCGCGCCGAGGCCCCGCGTGTACTGCTGCGTCGCCAGTACGGGCGTTCCGAGAATGCGGCAACCCCTGATCAGACGCGCGGACAGCTCGACAAGTTCCCGGCCCCCGTGCATCGCGGGGATCAGGCGTTCCTGCAAATCGATCACCGCCAAAATCGTCTCGTTCCGTTTGATTCGTTTGTTGTTCGGATGTATGCGCATCTTCATTCCTCCCCGTTCTATCCTCTCTCGAGGCCCAGCCGCCTGATCGCATCCGTCAAGTCGCGCGCCGTGAGGTCCCAGCAAAGCGGCGTAATGGTGGCGTAGCCGTCGCGATGTGCGGCGACATCCGTATCCGCCGGTATGTCCGCCCCATAGACGGGATTCGATCCGGCGTAGCGATACGTGCGCAGACCGTCCTCCCGCGTCTCCTCCCGCAGCCAAGCGTCATACTCCCGCACGCCGAGCCGCGTGACCCTGACGCCCTTGATCGCCGCGGGCGGCAGGTCGGGCGCGTTGATGCTGACGACGGTATCCCCGCGCAGCCGGCGCGGCCCGAGCCGCCCCAGTTGCAAGGCGAGTTCCAGAACCGTTTCATAATGCCGCGGCTCGTGGGAATCGACGGAGGCCGCCACGGCCGGGATCCCGAGCATGACGGCTTCCATCGCCGCCGAGATCGTCCCGGAATAGAGCGTATCCGTACCGAGATTGCCGCCCATGTTCACGCCCGAAAATACCATGTCTACGGCGATGCCGTCCGCTTCGAGCATCTTGAAAGCCACTTTCATGCAGTCCGCGGGCGTACCGTCCACCGCGACGGCGCGGCGCGTACCGGGAAAGCGCATATCCCGCGCGTGAAGCGTTTTTTTGACCGAAACGCCGTGACCGCAGCAGCTCATCTGCTCCGTCGGCGCAAATACATACACGTCGCCCAGCGTCTTTAGGGCCTCCGCAAACCTGCGAATGCCCTCGGAAAGGATGCCGTCGTCGTTCGATAATACGATATTCATAAATGGTATTGTTCCTTTTTTCCCCGTTCGCGCGCACCGTGGCGGAATCCCGCCGCGCGCAAAAGCGCAAGGCCCGGCGGCGGCAGGGCCTACATAATCCGCAAGGCCGCGTCCAGCACCGCGCCGATCGGTTCGCGGATGACAAGCCCGGCGCTGCTGTCGTAATTCGTCTGCGATTTGTTGATCAGCACGAGGCGTTCGCCTCGGAAATAATTCAGGAAGCCCGCGGCCGGATAGACCGCCAAGGATGTGCCGCCGACGATGAGCATGTCCGCCGACGATATGGCCCGCGCCGCGCCGTCCATCACTTTCGTGTCAAGCGATTCCTCGTACAACACAACGTCGGGCTTGACCATGCCCCCGCACGCGCGGCACCACGGGACGGCGCTCCGCTGCCCGTCCTTGTCCACGCAATTTTCGGGATCCAAGATATACGCGAGATCGTAAGACGCGCCGCAGCGCATACAGTCGTTGCGAAGCACGGAACCGTGCAGTTCATAGACCGTCCGGCTGCCCGCAAGCTGATGGAGACCGTCTATGTTCTGCGTCACGACCGCGCGCAACTTCCCCGCCTCCTCAAGCGCCGCCAGCGCAAGATGCGCCTTGTTGGGCTTCGCGTCGGGGTAGAGCAGATTGTCCTTGTAGTACGCGTAGAAGATCGCGGGCGATCTGACGAAGAAAGAATGTGAGATGATCTCCTCCGGCGAACGTCCGTACTTGCTCTTGGCGTTGTAGAGACCTGATTCCGAACGGAAATCGGGTATCCCGCTCTCCGTCGATACGCCGGCGCCGCCGAAAAAAACAATGTCCCCGCTCTCCGCGATCCACGCGGCGAGCTGCCGAATCAATTCATTCATAGTAATAGTATACCATAAAATGCGGGGCGACGCGAAGATATTTTTGGTATC
>JAITKU010000016.1 GCA_031278255.1 Eubacteriales Family XIII. Incertae Sedis bacterium
CAAAGACGCCGCAGTCGAATTCCCGCAATTCCTCCACCTGCGTATGCGCGCGCGTCCCGTATATGACCTCCAAGCTCTCAACCGCGCGCAACATGCCGCTTGAAAAAAAGACGCAACCCGCAGGATCCGGATAGATGCCCGCCGCCGCGAGTTCCCGCAAAGCTGCCGCGCCTTCCGGCAAGAGGGGGATATCGCTCCTGCCGTAGAGCAAACCGTTTCTGACGCCCTCCGTGATACCGTGTCTGATCAGGTGGATGCTGCTCCTCATTCACTCCCCGATTCCGCCTTGGCCGTTTCCGATTTCTGCTCGTTCTTTAAGCCGTCGCTCAGGAATTTCTCCATCGTTTCCTGTCCGACCGCGCCGGATATGCGCAGGCCGGCGAGTTTATACGTGGGGAGTTCTTCCACGCCGGATTCAAAATAGGCGTGCCGCAGGGCTTTTTGCTGCGCGTCGCTGTAGCGTCCCTCTTTCATCAAACCGTTGAAAGCGTAGGCGTCCACGCCCACGTCGCTCGCGATATCCGTCAGAACATCCGGATCGCCGATATCGCGTCCCCGATCGAAATGCGCGCGAAAAACCCGTTTGTTGTATGCCTGCACATCGCCGCCGTGCGCCGCCACAAAGTGCATTCCCTGAAAGGCCTTATCCGTATAGGGCGCGGGCGAAAAAGGTCTGCGCAACGCGAGACCCACCTTTGCGGCCTCGGCCACAAGCGCGGGCGCCCAAAGCTCCCCCGTTTCGGGATCCGGCTTATGCTCCGGTCTGGCCATGGGCCTCGGAAGCAGTTCAAACGGGTGCCACACGATCTCGATCTCCGGGAAAGCTTTCGCCGCGGCTGTGAGTTGGCCTATGCCAAGATAACAGAACGGACAGGTGTAATCAAAATAAACATGCAGTTTCATCATTATAAGTAACGCCTCCCCACGCCTTTCCGCCGTTGCAGCAATACGGATCCGCCCCTCCCTGCGGTTTGGGATAAACGATAAACGCCGCCGCCCAAAGCCCTCGGCGCATCCGTTCGGCATCGCGCCTTTGAAAACCGCCGCATAAGCGCAAAGCGATACAAATCCGGTCGCGCACAGCCGCGACCGAGAGAGGATGCGCAGGGCGCGCCCCGCGGCACCGTTCGACAGTATTCCCTATCATTATAACAATGAAAATGCGCGCTGTAAATTGTTAATTTTCCTTTATACCCTGCGCGGCGATCAAATTTACCAGCGAAAGCGCGCCGGCGATCAAAAACACAAACTCGGGACCCCACCGAAACCAGACGAGTCCGCAGATATACGAACCGACGATGGCCACAACATGGTCTATGGCCATGCCGAGCGTCAGCGAGGGCGTCACATCCTCCGGCACGAGGGCGATGGAACGCATGTATATGGAGCGCACCATCGAAAACTGCGCCGACATTCTGTCCACGATATTCAGAAGATATACGAGCATCATGCCGATACCCGTCAACACGACCGCGTTGTTGTTGACCCAGCGGCTCAAAAATCCATAGGCGATGTACACGGCGATAAAGGCCAGCGCCTCCGCCGTCATAACCCTGCGAATGCCGAAGTGATCGATCCACCGGCCCACGACCGGCATGAAAAAAATGCCGATCAGCGAGCCGACCACGGCCAATATCGAAATCGTATCCGCCTTGAAATCCAGCAGATCGATCAGCACCCAAGGGCTGTAGACGTACATGATCTGCTTTCGGCCGCCAAACACGGCGCAGATCAGATAATAGCGCCTGTATGCCTTGCGAAAAACGAATTTGGTTTGCTCGACCGGCCCGTCGCTCAAATCCTTGCCGATCCGGCGCTGCACGACGAGCAGAACGCCCACGACAAAGAAACACGCGGCGCCGATGATGAACACCCACGCGGGCAGTTCAAAGCTGAACCAACCGAAGCGAAAACCGACAAAGGTCAGAACGCCGGAGATCATCAGGAAAGCCATGCGCACGCTGTTGATACGTCCCATGACGCGGCCCATATTCATCCGCTGCGCCAGCGAAAGCCCGATGCTGTCTCCGAGCGGTATGAACATGTGAACGCCCGTGGAAAAAATGAACAGAAAGAGCAGCATGACCGCGTAACTCGGACGAAAGAGGCCCAGCACGACAAGCCCAACCGCGCCGAGAAGTTGCGCCAGCACCGCGTTTCGGAGATTCCCGAATGCCGACAGCCACGCCAAAAATAGGAGCGACAGCACCCCCGGCAATTCGCGGGGCAATTCTATAAAGCCGCGTTGCGCGGCGTTGACCGCGTATGCATCCTTGAAATAATTCGCGAGTATCGAATCGCTGAAGCCGCCGGCGAGTCCCACGAAAGCGGTTGCGACCAAGAAGATCTTCAGAACTGTTTCCGGGCTGACTTGTCTTTCTTCCGTTTTATTTTCCTCCAAATTCAATTGTTGAACGGATGTTTTGAGGGGACAAGGGCTTCTGCGCTCCTACGTGTGCCCGGAGCGAAGCGAACGGGTATCCCCGTTTGCGCCTTTTGCAAACGGTTGGAAGGAGCCACTCG
>JAITKU010000043.1 GCA_031278255.1 Eubacteriales Family XIII. Incertae Sedis bacterium
GCCCCTCAAAACATAGGCGTCAGTGGGGGATTGCTCATTTTCCCCGCGCTTTAGCGCGGCCGGAAAATGGGACAGCGAAGTGAACCGCAGGTGAACGGAGGAGTGAGGCGAAGCCGAACGTTGCACCCACCACCGGCAGCTTGGAAAGCCAGAACCCGCCGCCTGTAGAGACGGGGGACTGACGCCGTCGTTCAACACAAAGACCGTGCGCGCGTCAAAGCTGCGGCGTCGTGTCCTCCGCCCCGGCGTCCGCGCCGTTTCGGAAAATCGTGGCAAAGGAATGGATCATATCCACGGTGAGAATCAGCGCAAAGAGCAACAGGCCCAAAGACGCGACATAATAGAAGGGATAGAGGGGCATCATCAGCACGCTCGTCTTGGCGCCCGATACGGAGAGCATCCGAAACGCGTGATAAAAGCACGCGTAAGCCAAGGCGTAACAGACGCCCGTGGAAATCAAATCCCCAAGGGCCCAGATAATGCTTCTCGGCAGCCTCGGGAAGAAATTTATGATGAAATCCACGCGCACGAGGCCTTTCTTATACTGTGCGTAGGGCAGGGCGTAGAATACGAGAAGCCCCATCAGCATCTGCACGAGTTCATAGCTGCCGAAAACCGGATTGCTCAAGAAATACCGGCCGACAACATCGACGCAGATCAGCGCCATCATGCCGAACATGAGACACGAACACACGCCGCCGCCGATACCGGCCAGCCACCGTTGCGCTTTGTCGATAATTTTCATGCGATATCCACGCCGTCCTTTCAACGGCGGGACGGACGAGCGCCCGCCCCGCCGCAATTTCGATCACCGCCGCAAAGCGGCCCTGGCGTCAAGCATTGCTGTTGATCTTTTCGAGCAGTTCGACGTATGTGTCGAGGATACCCTGCCCGTCGTAGCCGACCTTGTCCATATCCGAAATCCATTGCGCGTTCACGGCTTCGGCCGCCCTGTGAATGGTGTCGATCTCCGCATCGGTAAAGGCCGAGGTCTTGGCGCCCGCTTCCCTGTAGAGTTTGATACCCTCATCGACATCCGCGGTCCACGCGTCGCTGAACGCATAGGAGGCTTCCCGTCCGCTCATATCGTCCATGACCTTCTTCAGATCGTCCGGCAGCGAATCGTAAGCCTCGGGACGCATGAGGACGAAGGCGCAGAAACGATAGATCTGCGTTTCCACGACGCTGCCCGTGACCTCCGAGAGCTTGTAGGTCCGGAAGGTCGTGATATCGGTGAGCATACCGTCGAGTACGCGCTTTGAAAGCGATTCGTAGACCTCCGAGGCGTGCTGGCTGATGGGTTCCGCGCCGAGTTCCTTGATGAGGATCGACGGATAGGTACCCTGCACGCGAAGCTTCATACCCTTGAGATCATCGAGGGATGTGATGTCCTTTCCTCCCTTTGCGCTTGCAAAGTAATACGGGCAGGCGTTGTGGAGCATGAGCGGATGCAAGCCCTCAAATTCTTTCTGCATGAGGTCCGTCTGCTCCCAGAGATCGTAGAGCAGATCGGTGCCGGCTCTGGCGGTCGGGATATCGAGCAGGGGCAGGTTCGTTCCCTCCATGACGGGGAAACGCCCGGAGAACATGGCGGGACTCGCCCATGCGATATCGCTGACGCCGAGTTTCAGATTGTCGATGATATCCGGCACGGCGCCGAGTTGACTCGACGGAAACAGCTTGATAACAATGCGACCGTTCGATGCCTCCTTGACATCTTCTATCCATTGCGACAGAAATTTGCCCGTGGTGGCGTCCTTTGAATCCGGGATATCCATCTTGAATTCGTAGACGGTATCATCCGCCGCCGCGTTTTGGGACACATCCCCGTCCCCGCCCGCGGAAGCGTTTTCACCGTTGTCCGCGGCATTGCCGCCGCCCCCGCAAGCCGTAAGGCCGAGCGAGATTGCCAAAACAAGAGCCCATAAAATCGCGATCCTTTTCTTGGTCATGTGCATTTCCTCCTTCAACTATACTCCACTTGCGCACAAGGCGCAATCGGCCGACTCGGTTAATGCAGTATGCCCGGCAACCACAACGATATCTGCGGGAAGAATATGACAATCAAAATACACAGGAAAATCGCGCCGACAAAGGGCATCGTTCCGCTGAAGATCTTTTGCATCGGAATATCTTTCGCCATGCCCGCGACGATGTATACGCTCATCCCGACGGGCGGCGTCATAAGCCCCTGATCGGAGGCCAGCACCATCAAAACGCCGTACCAGATGGGGTCAAAGCCCAGCGTCTGCATGATGGGCAGGAAGATCGGCGCCGTCAAGAGGATGATGGCCAGACAATCCATGATACATCCGAGCAGCATGAATATGATCATGATGAATACGACGATGATGTATCGATTGATCGGGAGGTCGCCCACGAATTCGGCCAGCAACATCGGCAATTCCGTCGCCGTCATAAAATAGTTGAACGCGTAAGCGCCGAGAATGACCTGAAAGATCATAGCCGTCGTATTGGCGCTTTCGAGCAGGCATTGCTTCAGCGCCGAAAAGCTGAAACGGCGCATGACGATCATGAATATGAGACCGATGGCGGCGCCGATGGCGGCCGCCTCGTTTGCGGTGAACACACCCGCGAACATGCCGCCTATGACGGCGATGAACAGGAGGGCGACAGGACCCACGCCCTTGACGGAAACCATGCGCTCCCGCCACGTGAAGCTTTCGTGCGCGGGCGCCGCGTCTTTCCGCAGCTTGCAGATCAGCACGACGGTTACGCAGTAGAGGAACGCGAGGATGATGCCGGGGATGATACCCGAGGCGAACAGCTTGCCGATCGACTGTTCGGCGACGAGACCGTAGACGATGAACACGGTGGAGGGCGGGATCAGCACGCCGAGCGTACCGCCGGCGACAATGCTCCCCGTCGCGAGCCCGTCGTCGTAACCGTGCTTGCGCATCTCGGGCAGCGCGACGGTCGTGAACGTAGCCGTAGTGGCGATCGTGGAGCCGCAGATGGCCGAGAAGCCGGCCGCTGAAATAATGGTCGCGACGGACAGGCTGCCGGGCAGCCACGTGAACCATTTGCGCGCCGCGTCAAACAGGCCGGAGGTAATGCCCGAGTGAAAGCCGAATTGTCCCATGAGTACGAACAGCGGGATAACCGAGAGCGAGAAGCTCGCGGCCTGCGTGAAAGGAACCGTCCTGAAGATCGCAAACGCGGCGCCCACATCGACGCAGTAGGCGTAACCGATAAAGCCGACGAGGAACATGGACATGCCTATATTCACGCCGAGCAAAATCAAGCCCACCATGACGGCAATGCCGATCAGTCCGACCGCAAACAGACTCATTCTCCTACTCCTATTAACAACGATTTTTGTACAATGATATGCCGCAAAGAGCCGCCTTGCCTTGCAAAAACATCGATGTTACGTCGTTTCGCGTTTTATTATAAGCGGCATACGCATACAATTCAAGTATGTACACGCAGGGTTTTCAGACAAAATATCGCTCATGATTGCTACAATTGTTGGAATTTCAATATATTGTTTGGAAAAAATTTTGAACAAATGTCATAATAAAATTGCATTATGCAGCATTATGCGATATAATTCACATATGGAAATATTGCAATTGTAATACGGAGGCGCGGGTATGTATCTCAAAAAAATGACGAATAAGGCGACGGGCAGGACCTACCTGACGATCGCGCGCGGCTATCGCGACCCGGAGACGGGTGTGACGACATCCAAGAGTATCAAGCCCCTCGGCTATCTGGACGAACTCGAACGGACCTATGCGGACCCCATCGCGCATTTCAGGCGGATGGCCGCGGAAATGACCGAGGCAGACAAGTCGGAAAGGCAGGCTTTCGTTATCGCCGCGAACCCGAACGAGACCCTGACGCCGGGCGCCGACAACCGCAAGAACTTCGGCTACATCGCAATCCTGAAGGTATTCTGCGAACTCGATCTGCACAGTTTTTTCCTCAACCGGCAGCGAAACAGGGGGCTCCCTTACAACACGAGCGCGATCATGCAGTTTCTCGTATTCTCGCAACTCTTGTCCCCCGCAGAGGCAAGCTTCGACGACCGGAAGCGCTGTTTTTTTGAGCGCTTTGATTTCTCGCAGCGCGAACTGTATGAAAGCTTCGCGTACTTCACGGCCCTGGCGGAGGAGGTGCAGCGCCACATACACGACCGGCTTACGCAAAGCTGTCGCGGAAACGATAAGAGCGTTTATTACAATGTAACCAATTACTATTTTGAAATCAGCGAGGCGGACAAGCGCGGGAAAGGGCTTTCCGCAAAGGATTCACGGTCCAATCCCATCGTGCAGATGGGACTCGCCGCGGACGCGGAGGGTCTGCCGATCGCCTACAAACTCTATGCGGGGAACGAAAACGACATATCCACGCTCAGGCCCGCGCTCGACGAATGGAAGCGCGAATACGGCGTGAAACGCGTGATCATCGTGGCGGACAAGGGCATAAACAGCAGCGACAACATACACAGCCTGCGGGCGGAAAACAGCCCGGACAGCTATGTGGTGGGTTTTTCGGCGAGAGGCGGTTCCAAGGAATTTCGCGAATACGTGCGCAGCGCGACGGGGTATCGCCGAAAAAACATGCCCGCCGCCCGGGAAAACGACGATTCGGATTTCTATTCCGAGTTCAAAATCAAGTCGAGGAAATACCTGCGAAGTTCCGACGCGGACGGCGGCGCGCAGAGAGCGGCGCGCGAGAAACAGGTCGTATTTTTCAGCAAACAATACGCCGAGAAAGTCAAGGCGACCAGGGCGGAAGCGGTGGCCAAGGCAAAGGATCTGGTCGCGAATCCGAACGCCTACAATCGCGCGACTTCGCAGGATGCCGCCAAATACGTGAAAGACCTCCTCTTCGACAAGGAAACGGGCGCGATCTTGACGGACGGCGAACACGTCCCCTTGTTCGACGCGGGAAAACTGGAGGCGGACGAACGCTACGACGGGTATCATGCCGTCGTCACAAACGAAACCGGCCGTATCGACGCTTGGATCGTCGATACCTATCGGGGCCTGCGGCGCATCGAGAAATTCTTCGCGTGCGACCGGAGCGCGCGGCCCGCATATGTTTCGCGGGAACATTTTATCGGCGCGCACTTCCTCTCCCGCTTCATCGCCCTCGCGATCGTGCGCGTCCTGCAAAAGAAGCTCGCCCGGCAATATTCCGTCGAAGAAATCCTCGAGAATCTGCGGAGGATCGAATGCTGCAACGAGCAGGAAAATCTGTACCTGTTTCTGCACAGGAGCGCCGTATCCGACGCGCTCGGCAACGCACTCGGGATCGATTTCACGAAAAAGAGAATGCGCCTGTCGGATATCAAACGGGCGCTCGGAAAGGCCAAGAGACACAGCGACCCGCGCGACGCCCCCTGAGTCCGTCCGGCGTCCAAGGCCGCGATTCAAACGCCCCGACAA
>JAITKU010000128.1 GCA_031278255.1 Eubacteriales Family XIII. Incertae Sedis bacterium
CAAAATTGAAGCGCCAAAGGCGCACTTCAATTGTTGAACGGATGTTTTGAGGGGACAAGGGCTTCGCCCGCCGCCCCTCAAAACATAGGCGTCAGTGGGGGATTGCACCCGCCACTGACAGCTTGGAAAGTTGAAACCCGCCGCCTGTAGAGGCGGGAGACTGACGCCGTCGTTCAACAATTTGAGTGCTTCCCGCGCTTCAAAATTGCCTGTTTTACGCGGCTTTAGCCGCAGTGTAAAACAGGCCGGCGAAGTGAGCCTCGGGCGAACGGAGGAATGAGGCGAAGCCGAATGTTGGACGGAGCCGAATTTGAAACAGAACGAACGACGAGGCCGCATGACGAACCCGATGAGTCCATGGACAGAATATCTGCGCGAATACCGCGAGACGCACGGGCGTCCGCCCGCTTATCTGACGGAGACGATGGGCTGCCAGATGAACGAGCGGGATTCCGAAACCATTGCCGGCCTACTCTGCGATATGGGTTGCGTGCCAGCCGCGTCGCGCGCGGAGGCCGCGATCCTCGTCATCAACACCTGCAGCGTACGGGAAAACGCAGACAATCGTTTCTTCGGCACACTCGGGCAGATAAAAAAAATCAAGGAGGCGCGACCGGAAACCGTGACGGCGGTATGCGGCTGCATGATGCAGCAACAGCATATCGTAGACAGGGTCAAAGAAAAATATCCCTGGGTCGATATCATCTTCGGCACGCACAACATCCATGAATTTCCGGAACTCCTGCGGAGCGCGGTTCTCGAAAGGGCCAAGGCCGTTTTGATCCGCGACGATGGCGGCGATATCGTTGAAGGTCTGCCGTTCAGGCGGGAATTCCCGTTCAAGGCCTATGTGAACGTCATGTACGGTTGCGACAATTGTTGCACCTACTGTATCGTTCCGTATACGCGCGGGCGCGAGCGCAGCAGGCGGCCCGCGGCGATCGAGCGCGAGGTCCGCGATCTGGCGGCGGACGGCGTAAAAGAGATTACCCTGCTCGGACAGAACGTGAATTCTTACCGCGGACGCGACGACGATATCCGAAACGACGGCGGGGAGAACGACACGCTTGACTTTCCGGGACTGATCGAGCGGGTAGGCGCGATCGACGGCATTGAACGCATCCGTTTCATGACCTCACATCCCAAGGACCTCTCGCAACGCCTCATCGACGCGTACAAAAGCTGCGACAAGCTGTGCGGGACGATTCACCTGCCCGTGCAATCGGGCAGTTCACGCGTACTCGCGCGCATGAACAGGCGTTACACAAAAGAGGATTATCTGGAACGCATAGCCGGCTTGCGCGCGGTTTTCCCCGATATCGCGATCACGACCGATTTCATCGTGGGGTTTCCGGGCGAGACAGAAGCGGATTTCGAGGAAACGATGGACCTCATAGAGCGGGTTCGCTTCGATTCAGCCTTTACCTTCCTGTATTCGCGGCGAAAAGGCACGCCCGCCGCCTCCTACGCGGATGCGGTCCCCGAGGCGGACAAGCACAGGCGCTTCAACCGCATGGTCGAACGCCTGAATGCGATCACGGCGGAGAAGAATCGCGCCTACCTCGGCAGAACGGAGATCGTGCTGGCGGAGGGTCCGAGCAAGACCGATCCGTCCATGTTGACGGGCCGTACGGATTCAGGCAAGGTCGTGAATTTCCGCGCGCCGGCGGAACTCGCGGGCCGTATGCTTCCCGTGCGCGTCACGGGCGTCCGCACTTTCAGCCTGTACGGGGAATTGTTGCCTGAATGCCGGAACGCGCCCGAAAACATCCCGCTTTCGCGCAGTTTGGCGGGCATTTTAAGCGACTTTGAGTAATACCTTGCTTTTTCAGTATACGAAAGGAAAGCACATCATGAAAACAGTGGTGCAGTATTGATGTACAGGAGAATATTGTTACGGGGAGAAGGGCTGCGGGCGGCGGATTTCTCCGCCTCTTCAATCCTAAGCTTTCTTGCTCAGAATCCGAAATCGAGCAGGAAGCGGCGCAACAACTCCGGCCGGCGTTTTCGGGACGTGAAGATCAGCGGATGGATATTTTATCCGCTGTTTATCCGGCCGGCTTCACTTTTCAAGGGCCGCTTTCCCCTTGTCCGTCAGCCTGTATTTTTGCAGTTTACTGCTCGGTTTGTCCGGCACGGTCATTTCGATATATCCGTTCGCCAGAAGCGGCTCGACGTTGCGCTTGAACGCTCGATAATCCTTGTTCAATCCGATTGCGGCAAATATTTCATTGCGAGACAGGCTTTTCGCTTCAAGGGCTTTCAAGACCGCCGACATCGTTTCGGGAAGTTGCTCAACCATGTGCTTATCTATGTGCTTATCCCTGTGCTTATCTATGTGCTTATCCCTGTGCTTATCCGTGTGCTTATCTATGTGCTTATCCGTGTGCTTATCTATGTGCTTATCCGTGTGCTTATCTTTATGCTCTGCTTGGTGCTTTTCCTGTGCCATGACGGTGTCAAGAATCGCGGACAGCGTGAACTCGATGAATACGCCGCTGTCGTTTGCTTTCCGCGCCTCCTCAATCGCCTGATAATACTGCGGTCTGCTTTCGTACAGGACCGATTCCATCGGCACCCACGCAAAGAGCGCGTTCCATTTGGCGAGCGTGAGCGTTTGCCACAGCCGTCCCATGCGTCCGTTGCCGTCCGCGAACGGGTGGATGATTTCGATTTCATAATGCAGTACCGCGCTTTTGAGTACCGGGTGCAATTCCGTTTCTTTCGCCCATCCGAACAGTTCTTCCGTCAGTTTCGGTACAAACTGCGGACGCGCGCCGATATGAAGAGCCTTGCCGCCGTCAAACACGCCCACATCGCCGCTGCGGAATTTGCCCGCCTCTTCGATGAGGCCGCCCATCATCAGTTTGTGCGCTTCCAAAAAATCTCCTACGGCATACCGGTCGAACGTCATAATCTTGTCATAGGCTTCGTAGGCGTTCTTTACCTCTTTGATTTCCGTCTGCTTTCCGGCGACCGGTTTGCCCGCAATCACGGCGGTCACTTCATCGAGAGAGAGCGTGTTTCCCTCAATGGCCAGCGACGAATAAATCGTCCGTACACGGTTCTCCCGATGTAGTTTTATATCGCGCCCCCACCCCGTGCCGAGTTCGAGCCTCGTCACGGTTTCAACGATTTTCGCCAAATAATCGGCGGCTTTCATCGTTATGGTGTACGGTGGTTTTTGAAACACGGCACTGTCCTCGCTATTCCTCGCGGTCATTCGTCATCGCCGGATACCGCGATGTACGCATGCCTTTTTTGTCGGGATTCTTCCCCGTCCCGCCCGCGTGTCCGCTCAGAATCCGAAATCGAGCAGGAAGCGGTTCAGCAGTTTTGGCCAGCCCTCGGTCAGCGGGATACCCTCGGCGAGGCCCAGGGCGTGTCCGCCGTGCGGGAAGATGTGCAGACTGTAGGGGACGCCGTGTTCCGTCAGGGCCGCGGCGAAATCGATCGAGCTTTGCACGGGGACGCGATCGTCGGCGGCGGTGTGCCACAGGAAAGCGGGCGGCGTCTTTGCGCTCACGTTCGCGATGGGGTCCATGTCGCGCAGCGTTTCTTTCGTCCGGTCGCTCCCTCCCGACAGCTTCCTTATGAAATCCTCCGAAATATGCGCGAGGCTGTTCACGCCGTAGCAGGAGGCAAAGAGATCGGGACGGGACGAAACCCGTTCCGTCGCATCCGCGGCCTTGGGATCGCCCTCATCCGCGCGCGTGGCCGCGAGCGCGGCGAGATGTCCGCCTGCGGAGAAGCCCAGTATCCCGATATGCCCGGGATCGATCCCCCATTCCGCGGCCCTGTGGCGCACGAGGCGCACGGCGCGCTGCGCGTCGAGCAGCATGACGGGATGCCGGTAGGGGAGCAAACGGTAGCTGAGGACGAAAGCGTTGACGCCGCAGCGGTTGATCCAAACGGCGGCGGGGTCCGCTTCCCGTTCGGCGTGTATCGCGTAGCCGCCGCCCGCGCAGACGATCACCGCGCCGCGTCCCTTTTCTCCCGTGAGAAAGGGCTTGAGCGCGGGAGGCGCCTGTCCGATTGCGGGATCGAACAGGGGCGCGCCGTCCTCCCAGAGCAGGATTTCCTTTGACATAATGTATTCTCCTCGTAATATCAGCGCAGCAGGTCCTCCGTCTCGTGCCGTTTCTGCCGCGTCATAAGCGTAAACGCCGCGTCTTTCGTGTCCGCGCGGCCCGTGATAATCTTGTATATCTGCTCTGTGATCGGCATCTCCACACGCTCCCTGCGCGCGAGCCGCCACGCCGCTTCCGCCGTGTGTATTCCCTCGACGACCATACCGACGCGGCGCACGGCCTCCCGGGGTTCTGTGCCCTCGCCTATCATGATACCGCAACGACGGTTTCTGCTGTGCATACTCGTGCAGGTGACGATCAGATCGCCTATCCCCGTGAGTCCGAAAAAGGTTTCGCGACGGCCGCCGAGCTTTTCACCCAGGCGGGCGATCTCGATGATGCCTCTCGTCATCATCGCGGCTTTCGCGTTGTCGCCGAAGCCCAAACCGTCGGATATGCCCGCGCCGAGCGCAATGATGTTCTTCAGAGCGCCGCCGAGTTCCACGCCGATCACATCGTCGTTCGTGTAGACGCGAAAAAGGCCGGTCATGAATATATCCTGCACGTAGCCGGCCAAGTCCGGATCGGCGGAGGCCGCCACCACCGTGGTGGGCATACCGCGCCCCACCTCTTCCGCGTGCGAGGGTCCGGAGATCGTTGCGAATTTCCTTTCGGGGAACAACTCCGCCGCTATCTGCGAGACGGTTTTCAGCGTCTTTTGCTCTATGCCCTTGGCCACGTTGATCATGGGCGTTTCGCCGCCTATATGCGGACCCGCCTGCAAAAGCGCGCTTCTGAAATGCTGTGCGGGCACGGCAAACAGCACGGCGTCCGCGCCGTAGATCGTTTCTTGCAGACCGAACGACACGCCGATCCCGTCGTGCAGGGCAACGTCCGGCAGATAGCGCTTGTTTTCGCGTGCGCGATCGAGTTCATGCAGCAGGGCCTCGTCGATATCCCAGATCGAAATCGTATGCCCCTTGCCTGCCAGATTGACGGCAAGCGCCGTGCCCCAACTGCCGGCGCCTATGATTGCGATTTTTTGCTTCATCCTCTGTCCTTTCATACCTTTCTTGTTTGGTATTTATTTGATCGGGCGCCGCGCGTCTCGCTTCACGCCTTATCCTTTCCAAAGCGCAGCTTTGGTTCTTCTCCCCTGCAGATTCTTCCGATGTTTTGGCGGTGTTTGATCCAGATGATCACCGCCATCAGGAGCGACGGCGCGAAATAAACGGGATGCATGGCGTATACGAACGCGGGGAAAGCGGCCGCGGCGACGAGCGCCCCCACCGAGACCCGCATACTCAAAAGGATCAAAATCAGCGCGAGGATCAGGATCATCATGCCCATCCCCAGATCAAAGGCCAATATGACGCCGAGCGCCGTAGCGACCCCCTTTCCGCCCTTGAACTCGTAGAACAGCGGCCAGATGTGTCCGCAGAGTACGGCTATGCCGCAGAGCATGGCGAAAGCATCCCCGGCGAAAGACTTTGCGAACGCCACGACGATGAAACCCTTGGAGATATCGACCAGCAGCGTAATAACGGCCGCTTTTTTTCCGATTACGCGCAACACATTTGTCGTGCCCGCGTTGCCGCTGCCGCTGCTTCGGATATCCACGCCGTATATCCGCCCGAGGAGGATGGCGGGGGATATCGTTCCGATGAAATACGAAAGCAGCACGCAGGCGGTCAGCAGCATGGAATTGTGCGCGATGTGCGTAATCTCGTATTTGAGCAGAGAGAGATTTTCAAACATCCCGGTCCCCTTTCCCGCGATACAGGAATTTTATGGAACTCCCCTCGAAACCGAAAGCCTCTCGCATGCGGTTTTCCAGATATCTGGCGTAGGAAAAGTGCATGAGCGCCTCGTCGTTGACCTTGAAGAGGAAGAGCGGGGGCTTCACGCCCACCTGCGAAACGTAGTATATCTTCAGCCGGCGGCCCTTATCCGAGGGCGGCGGCTTCATCATCACCGCGTCGGCGATGAGGCTGTTCAGTCGGCCCGTGGGCACGCGCAACGCCCGCTTCTCCGCGACGAATCGCGCGCGTTCCAACACATTCGCGAGCCGCTGTTTTTGCAACACGGAAATGAACACGTCCGGCGCGTAGGACAGGAAGCTGAGTTCGCCGCGCAAGTCCTTTTGAAAGCGCTTCATCGTATCCGTTTCCTTTTCGATCAAATCCCACTTGTTCACGACGATCACGACGCCCTTGCCGGCCTCGTGCGCCAGCCCCGCGATCCGCTTGTCCTGTTCCGTCACGCCCTCGCGCGCGTCCAGCATGAGCAGACAAACATCGCTGCGCTCTATGGCCGCGATCGCGCGTATGACGCTGTATCTCTCGATGTCGTCCGCCACCTTGCTCTTGCGCCGCAGACCGGCCGTGTCTATCAGGATGAAGCGTTCCCCGTCCCGTTCGAGCGGCGTGTCAATCGCGTCGCGCGTGGTCCCCGCCACCTCCGATACGATCACCCTCTCCTCGCCGAGCAGGGCGTTGACGAGCGAGGATTTGCCCACGTTCGGTTTTCCTATGACGGCGATACCGATCGCATCATCCTCCGCCCCGTCCGTTTCGCCGTTCGGCAGGGCTTCGACGATACGATCCAGCACCTCACCGAGTCCGAACATATTGGCCGCCGATACAGCCAAAGGCTCACCGAGGCCGAGTTCGTAAAAATCGTAGAAGTTCGCGGGCAAAGCCGCCGTATCGATCTTGTTTACAACGGGAATAACCGTCTTTCTCGTCCGCATCAGCATATCCGCCACATCGCGGTCGGTGGCGGTCAGGCCGTCTTTCCCGTCCAGCATGAATACGATCGCATCCGCCGTATCCATGGCCGCTTCCGCCTGCGCGCGCATCCCGGAAAAGATCACGTCCGCGCTGCTCGGCTCTATACCGCCCGTGTCGATCAGGGCAAAGGAAACGCCGCGCCACTCGGCTTCCGCGTAGATTCTGTCCCGCGTCACGCCCGGCGTGTCCTCGACGATGGATACCCTCCTCCCGACGATTCGATTAAAAAATGTCGATTTGCCCACGTTGGGTCTGCCGACAACGGCAACGATCGCTTTTCTCATTGCGTTTCTTTCTCAACTATTATATAAATATGCTTGCCGCGAATTCCGCGGGATCAAACTCCACTATATCCTCAATCTTTTCGCCCAAACCTATGAATTTCACGGGGAGGTCGAACGCGTCCGATATCGTGACGACGATACCCCCCTTTGCCGTTCCGTCCAGCTTTGTCAGAACGATACCGCTGACTTCGGCGGCGGCGCCGAACTCGCCCGCTTGGGATACGGCGTTTTTCCCGGTGGTCGCGTCCAGAACCAGCAGGGTCTCCCGCGCCGCTTCCGGAAATTCGCGCTCGATCACCCGGTCCATCTTCGCGAGTTCCGCCATCAGGTTTTTCTTCGTCTGGAGCCGGCCTGCGGTGTCGCAGATGAGTACATCGACGCGCTTTGCCTTTGCGGATTGTATGGAGTCGTATATGACGGCGGCCGGGTCCGCGCCGTCCTTGTGCCGGACCAAATCCACGCCCGCGCGCGCGGCCCAGGCCACAAGCTGTTCTCCGGCGGCCGCGCGGAACGTATCCGCCGCCGCGAGCAGCACCGATTCCCCCCGCTTCCTGTATAGATTCGCAAGCTTGGCCGTCGTTGTGGTCTTTCCGCCGCCGTTGACGCCTATCAGCATGAGTATCAGCGGCCGCGCGGCGCTGACGGCGTGGCGATCGCCCTTGTCCAAAATACCCTCGACGATCTTCACGATCTGCCCCTTTACCTGTTCCGAGCCGATCAGCCGCTCCGTTTTGACGGCGGAGCGCAGTTCCGCGATCACGCGCATTGTCGTTTCCATGCCCATATCGGACGTGATCAGCGCCTCCTCAAGCGCGTCTAGCATATCCTCGTCGATTTCGGGCCGCATGAAGAGAACGTCCTCTATCTTCTCCTGCAACCTGCCGAAAAACGATTTTTTGATTCCGAATGCCAATGTTTGATCCTTTCCTTGCGCGCGGACGGGCACCGGGCGCGCCGCGCCGTGCTGTCCGCCGAATCAGTTGTCCGCCAATTTCTCGGCAAAACGCTCCGTTTCGGCGTCTCCCAATTGCAGCGACAGCACCTTTGTGACGCCGCGCTCCGGCATCGTCACGCCGTAGAGTACGTCCGCGTATTCCATCGTCGCCTTTTGGTGCGTCACGAGCGTGAACTGCGTTTCCTTAAAATTCGAGAGGTATTCCGCGAAGCGCTTGATATTGCTGTCGTCCAAGGCGGCTTCCACCTCATCCAGTATGCAAAAAGGCGTCGGCCGCGCTTTCAGAATCGAAAACATCAGGGCTATGGCCGTCATGGTCTTTTCGCCGCCCGAGAGCAGATTCATGTTTTGCAGCCGCTTGCCGGGGGGCTGCGCGTTGATCTCGATACCGCATTCCAGCGGATTATTCTCATCCTCCAGCCGCAGTTCCCCCTTGCCGCCGCCGAAAAGCAGATTGAAAGCGTCGCTGAAATTCTCCACAACCTTGTCGAAATTGGCCTTAAAACTGTCCTTTATCGTCCTGTCCATAAACTCTATGGTCTTGCGCAGATCGCCGATGGCTTTCAAAAGATCGTCGCGTTGCTCCGTCAGAAAAGTATACCGTTCGCTTACGGTTTCATATTCCCGAATCGCGCCGACGCTCACCTCGCCGAGTTCCTTTATGCGATTCTTGATCTCGCGGCTCTCTTTGGCTGCGGCGGCCATGACGAAATCCCGCTTTTTGAATTCGACGGCCTGTATGTAGGATATCTCAAACTCTTCCCACAGCTTGTCTTTCATGGCTTCGAGGCGCGCTTCGTTTCCGGCCAGCCTGATCTCGGCTTCGTACTTCTCGCCCTGCGCCTTTTCGAGGGCCGCGTCCCGGGCCGCTTTGCGGTTTGTCAGTTCGTCGCTCAAGCGCAGGGCTTCGGCCCGCATTTCGCGAATCCGCGCGAGTTCCGCCTCCAATTCGAGTTTCTCCGCTTCTTTTGCGGCCAAGAGGTCCTCGAGATTCGCGTCGCCAAGGAGGAGTTCGGATTCCTGCGCGGCCACCGCGCCCTGCGCCGCTTGCCGCGTTTCCCTGTCCCGCGCGAGTTCCGCCACGCTTTCCTCGACGCGGCGCAGGATCGCGTCGCTGTTGTTCTTCTCGCTCTCCGCCGCGCCGACCGCGATCCGTATGCGCGTGAGTTCCTCGTTCGCCGCGTCGAGCAGCGTTTTTTCCTCCTCATAGCGCGCGGCGGCGGCCTCCGCCAGGCGCTCCGCTTCGGCGGAAGCGGCTTTCAGACCCTCGACCTCTTCCTCCATCGCGCCGGTTACGCCAAAGGAACGCGACAGTTCTTCCTCGATGCCGCGAAGCTCGCCGGCCCATCTGCGACGCTGCTGCGAAAGTTCCTCCTGCCGGGTTTCCAGATTGCCGGCTTCGTTTTCGAGGCTGAACTTTTCGAGTTCCTTTTCGCGCAAGGCGTTTTCGGCGTGCCGCAGGGTTTCCGCGTTGGCCGCCTTTTCCGCGCGCAGACTCGAAAGCGCCCGCTCCGTCCGCTCCTTTTCCGCGGACAGGGCCGCGAGTTCCTCCGCAAGCCGGCCGATCTCGGCGCGCCGTTCGAGCAGATTGGCCGTTTTGTTTCGGAAAGCGCCCCCCGTCATGGCGCCGGCCGCGTTGATCACCTCGCCCTCCGGCGTAACGTAACGCAGACCGCCCCGGATTTCTTTGGAAATGCGGACGGCGTTTTCGAGCGTATCGACGATCACGACCCGGCCGAGCAGATATTCAAAGACGGGCGTAAGGGCCGCGTCGAATTCTATGCGATCGACCGCGTAGCCGAGACTGCCCGCGGCGTTCGCGATCCGCGCGTCTTTCCTTTCCGACGGCGGGCGTATGCTGCGAATCGGCAGGAAAGTCAGCCGGCCGGCTTTGTTCTGTTTCAGATGGCGGATCGCCGCTTTTGCGCTGTCGTCGTCCTCGCAGACGATGTTCTGCAAAGCGGCGCCGAGGGCCGTTTCCACGGCGGTTTCAAGACCGGCGGGAACGCGCATCAATTCGGCCACGACGCCGCGCAGACCGTTGATGCCGGATTTCATCACGGAGCGAACCCCGAGGCTGTAACCCTCGTAGTTGTGTTCCATTTCCTCAATGGTTTTTTTTCGCGCGGAAAGCTGTTCGCGGCGCAGACCGGCTTTTTGTCCCGCGGCGAACAGCGCGTCCTCCTCGTCCGAGAGCGCGCGCCGGGTTTCCTCCGCCAGCGCGCGTGCTTCGCGCAACGCCGCCGCTTCCTCCGCTATGGCCGCGAGACGTCCCAAAGCCGTTTCGAGTGCCGTTTGGGTCTCTTCGGCGCTGCGGTTTGCGCGCGTTTGTTCCGCTTCTATTTGCTCTTTGCGCTGCGCGAGTGTTTCGCTCAGGCGGCGAATGCCGTCGATCTCGTTCTCCCTTGCGGCGCGCTGTCTGTGCGCTTCAAAGATGTTGTTTTTGTATTCGTCGATCTCCGCGGCGGCGCGAAGCGGGGCCGCGGCCTTTTCGGCGGCGCGGGCGGCGGCGGCGGTGAATTCTTCCTGCAGCTGCGCGCGTTTCGCTTCCGCTTCCGCGGCGGCGGCGGCGAGGGTTTTCAGGCTGTCCGCTTCCCGCTCCAGTTTGGCGTCTATCGCCCGGATTTCCTCCGCAAGCCGCTCCTTGTCGCGCGCGAACGCCTGTTTTCGTTCGGCATTGATGTGGATTTTGTTTTTGATCTCGTTCGTTTCGTTGACGTTGAACAGTACGCGGTCACGGATCGCGTTGCCCTCCGCGTCCAAGGACTCACTCCGCTGCCGGCTCGCCGCCGCTTCCGCGTCAAACGCCGCCTTTTCGCCGCGGATATCCTCGATACGCGCGGACAATTCCATGATTTCATCCTTTGCGTATTCGTTTTTGAGACGGATGTTCTCGATGTTCTTCAGCGTGATATTGATCTCGAGTTCCTTGTACCGCTCCCGCAGGGCCAAGTATTCCTTGGCCTTTTCGCTGTCCTCTTTCAGCCCGTCGATGCGCGCCTCTATCTCATTCACGATATCGTTCACGCGTTCGAGGTTGGCGGAGGTGGCGTCGAGTTTGCGCTCCGACTCCTCCTTGCGCGCCCTGTACTTCGTAATGCCGGCCGCCTCCTCGAAGAGTTCACGGCGGTTTTCCGGCTTGCTGCTGACGATCTGCGCGATCTCGCCTTGGCTGATGATGGAATAGCCGTCCACGCCTATACCCGTATCCATGATCAGTTCCCGGACATCGCGCAGACGGCAGCGCGTGTTGTTGATCGAATATTCGCTCTCCCCGGAACGGTACATCCTGCGGCGGATGGCTACCTCGGCATAGTCGATCGGCAAGAGTCCGGTGCTGTTGTTTATGACGAGCGTAACCTCGGCCATGCCTTTGGCTTTCCGCGTCGCGGCGCCGGCGAATATGACCTCCTCCATCTTGCCGCCGCGCAGGGCCTTGGGGCTTTGTTCGCCGAGAACCCATCGGATCGCGTCTGAAATGTTGCTTTTGCCGCTCCCGTTGGGTCCGACGATACAGGTTATGCCCTCTCTGAATTCTATTGTGACAGGGTCCGCGAAAGATTTGAAGCCCTGCATTTCGATTCGTTTAAAATACACCTGTTACCCTCTGTCTGTGCGGAATTTCCGATCTCATCCCCCGCGCGGAGAAAACGGGACGCGGAAAACCGGCGGAACGCGCGGCGCGAAGTCTCATTTCGCAATGCCGGAGGCACCCGGCAAAACGGAACGCGGGGCGCAAGAAAGCCCGCAGGACGCGGAAAGCGTAAACACGAGGTGTTCCAGCGCGTCTTTTGCGGCCGCCTGTTCCGCCTGTTTCTTGCTTCGGCCCGAACCCTCGCCGATTTTCTCGCCGTTTTTGTACACGCTGATGTAAAACAGCTTATTGTGATCGGGTCCCTCTTGGCTGTCCACAAGATAGCGTATCTCCACCTGCCCGTCCGCCTGCAGGCGTTCCTGCAGATCGGACTTATAATCGACGGCGGCGGCGCCCGAAACCGCCTCTTCGATTACCGCGGCGAAAGCGCGCATGACAAAACGCCGCGCCGCGTCCGCGCCGCCGTCCAGATAGACGGCGCCGATCAGCGCCTCGAGCGCATCGGAAACGACGGAGGGACGCGTTCTGCCGCCGCCCTGCTCCTCGCCCCTCCCGAGGTTCAGAAAATCGCCGAGCGAAAAGGCGCCGGCCACGCGAAAGAGCGATTTTTCACAGACGATGTACGCCCTAAGCCGCGTCAGCACGCCCTCCTCCACCTCCGGAAGCCGCCGGTACAGTTCCTCGCTGATCAAGCCCTCCAAGACGGCGTCGCCGAGAAATTCAAGTCTCTCGTTGCTGTCGAATTTCGACAGGCCGTTCTCGTTCACGTAGGACGTGTGGCTGAGCGCCGCGCGCAGAAGCGCCGCGTTCTTGAATCGATATTTTATTTTCTCGACCAGAGCGGTTTCATTCAAGGCGTCCCGTTACCTCCAAATTGAGGATGGCGCTTTCGATGTGCCGCACCACCTCGTTCCGCATATACGGCAGGGCCTTGACGATCGTGTTCTTCACCGCCTTGGCGTTTGACGAGCCGTGCATTTTCACGACGGCCCCCCTGACGCCGAGTATGGGCGCGCCTCCGTATTCGGAATAGTCGAAAGCGTCGCGCAGTTCCGCGAGTTTGCCCGAAAGCAGCAGGGCACCCATCTTTGGGAGCAGGCCGGACATGAATTTTTGCTTGATCAATTGGAAGATACTCCAAGCGAGACCCTCCGTCAGCTTCAGAATGACATTGCCGACATAGCCGTCGCATACGACGACATCAACCACGCCATGGGGGATATCCCGCGCCTCGATGTTGCCCGCAAAGAGGAGGCCGCCCTCCGTGTTGCGATTCTCCGTAAGTAACGCATAGGCCGCTTTCAAAACGGTCGTGCCCTTGTTTTCCTCCGTGCCCATATTGACGAGGCCGACGGTGGGATTTTTTTTGTTCAAGACCTTTTCCATATAAATGGAACCCATCAGCGCGAATTCCAGCAGGTTGTTCGGCTTGCATTCGGCGTTGGCGCCCGTGTCCACGAGCAGGGAAACGCCCTTGCCGAGTATCGGATAGGTGCTTGCGATGGCCGGCCTGTC
>JAITKU010000156.1 GCA_031278255.1 Eubacteriales Family XIII. Incertae Sedis bacterium
CTCTTTCTTGAACGCGCCGTAGCCGACGCCCGCGTATTTCTTTTCGATATCGGGGATCGGCAGACCGGAAAACGCGCTGCAGATGTTCAGCAGATTGCTGACGCCGGGCTTGTTTTCCGGGTCGAAGCGGATGGTCCCGTCGGAATCCGTCGTGGATTTCATGATCGATTTCCGTATCTTGGATTCATCGTCCAAAAGCGATATGCGCGACAGCGGATTTTCCGCGCTCTTGCTCATCTTCGCGGTGGGATCGTCGAGCGACATAATGCGGGCGCCCTCTTTCAAAAAACGTCCGTCCGGCACGACAAAAACCGCGCCGTACTTGTTATTGACGCGGATTGCGATATCGCGACAGATTTCGATGTGCTGTTTCTGATCGTTGCCGACGGGGACGATATCCGAATCGTACAGGAGTATATCCGCGGCCATCAGGATCGGATAGGTGAACAAACCCGCCGGCGCCGATTCGTTGCCCCTGCTCTTCTCCTTGAACTGCGTCATGCGGGAAAGTTCGCCCGTGTAGGCGTTGCACATCAGGATCCACGCCAGTTCCGCGTGCCCCGGCACGTCCGATTGAACGAACAAGATACTTTTCTTGGGATCCAGGCCGATCGCCATGTAGAGGGCGGCCACGTCCAAAATGTTCTCGCGCAGCTGGGCCGCGTCCTTGGGCACTGTGATGGCGTGCAGGTCCACAATGCAGTATATGCACGCGTTTTCCGCCTGAAGCTCGACAAACTGCCGCAAGGCGCCCAAATAATTCCCGATGTGTATGTTGCCCGTGGGCTGCACGCCCGAAAAAACCCGCATTCTGTTCCCTCCGATTCCACACAAAGACCGCCGAAACACTATATGTATATTGTAATCGGCTCTTGCGCGGGAGGCAAGTGCTTTTTCAGGCGAGGCGCGCGCCGGCGCTCATTCCCCGTCCTTGTCCCTCTTTCTGAGGTCATAAAGCGTCAAAGCCCGCTCCATCAACAAATTTTGATCGTCCGGGCGCAGGTTGCAATAGGCCTCAAGGAGCGATGTTTCGCCGTCCGCCGCCTTCTCGTCGGACACGAGGCGTCCGATGGGCGCGCTGAGGGTCGTTCTGCCGAGCAGGTAATCGACGCTCGTATCCAGCGCGTCCGCCAAACGCAGCAACCCGTCCCACTGATAGGTCCGTTTATCGTTCTCATAACGCGACAAGGTGGATTCCTGTATGCCGATACGCGCGGCGAGCGCCTTTTGGCTCATGCCCTTCTTTTTTCGCAATGCGCGGATTCTCTCACCGATCGTTCCCAAATCGATTTCCCCCGGTATCATTATAACCGGAAAAACGGGACGCCGCCTCCCCCCGATTTGTTTTAAATCGACGGCGATGCCCGAAAAGGCACACAAAACCATGCCTCTCGCGACCTTGAGAAGCGCGGTCCGGGGGGGCGGTAAACACGCGCCGGCGCTCATTCCCCGTCCTTGTCCCTCTTTCTGATATCATAAAGCGTCAAAGCCCTTTCCATCAACAAATTTTGATCGTCGGGGTGCAGGTTGCTGTAGGCTTCAAAGAGCGATGTTTCACCGTCCGGCGCATTTTTGTCGGACACGAGGCGTTTGATGGGCGCGCTGAGGGCCGTTCTGCCGAGCAGGTAATCGACGCTCGTATCCAGCGCGTCCGCCAAACGCAACAGCCCGTCCCACTGATAGGTCCGTTTATCGTTCTCATAACGCGACAACGTGGATTCCTGTATGCCGATATGCTCGGCGAGAGCCTTTTGGCTCAAGCCTTTCCTCTTTCTCAATGCGCGGATTCTCTTGCCGATCGTTCCCAAATTTATATCCTCCGTTACCATTATAACAAGCGACGGGGCGCGCGGAGTGCGATTCCCGACATCGGTATTATTCTTGCCAAAAAAGCAAGTCGCGCAGGAAGCGGCCCGTCGCGGGCGCGCGGCAATACGCCCTAAATAATTCCTTTTTTATGCAGTATTATATAAGGAGCGACGGCGACGGTCCGGGCGAAGAATCGACACGGCCTCTTTGCCTTTGAGCTTTTTGTTCGTCGCGAGCATCATGGGCGTTTCGCCGAGGCCATAGACAAAATCGTCGATAAGAACCACTGTGTTTTCTTTTGGATCGGTTCTTTTAACGAATCGGCGATATTCGACAGGATAACGCTTCCCAATGCGATCATGCCGCAAATCATGTCCGAAAGGACCAGGGTCTTTACTCTCCCGAGGCGAGCCGAAAGTTTATTACCCGAAAGTTTATTACGCAAACGGTCCTCCGCTCATTTAAAGAGAATTGAAATACAATCGTCCCGATAGGGGCTTTTCAATTTTGGTTCCGTCCAAAATTGAAGCGCTAAAGGCGCACTTCAATTGTTGAACGGATGTTTTGAGGGGCGGCGTTGTTCAACGAAGCTCGAACTGCATACGGATGTACCGTTCAAAGCAAACCGCCGGCCGCATCGTATGCGACTGTCGGCTATCGCATAAAACCCCTCCGCGCAGGACCCGTCCCGCCGTTTCTCGGGCGGCTTTTCGGGTAAATGCGCGCGCGGCGGACGCGTTTTCCACAAAATGATTTTGTCGGTTGATTTTTTCTATACGCTGCTATATAATAAACACATCCCGGAGGATTTCCGCGCCGCGCCGCGTGAATCGCGCGGATGAAACGCGCAAACGACGGCTTTGACGCCCGGGTATGCGCGCTTCAAATCGGCCGGGCCGATCTCGCGCGAATGCCGCGGTTCCCTGTGGCCGGCTGTGTTTTTTGCGTTCGCGGCGGAATGGAACTCTCACCCGGGTCGAAAACGAAACGGAAAGGAGGAAATAAGATGTCCGATACAAACAAATCGAGCGCGGCCATAGATACCGCAAGCTACGGTTTGAAAAAGCACAAGATGTCTACAATGACCGTTGTGTTCATGGTGTTTTCCCTTGTGGCGGCGGGTTGCTACGGCATAGAAAGCATGATCCCGGATGCCGGGCCGGGGTTGACGCTTGTCATGCTCATGGTCCTGCCGTTCATATGGGGCTTGCCTTTCGGCCTCGTGGCTGCGGAACTCGGGTCCGTGCGGCCGCAGGAGGGCGGTTATTACAAATGGGTGCAGGAGGCCCTCGGCGAGTTTTGGGGCTTTCAGGCCGGTTGGTGGCGCACCATCTCCATCTACGTGGACAACGCGCTCTATGTGATCCTCGCGGGCGGCTACGCCGCGAGTCAATGGGAGCTGGGGCCTGTCGGCCAATACGTGATCAAGGTCGCGATGATCCTCATCTTTATGTACATCAATATCCGCGGCGTGCGGGATGTCGGCCTTGTCACCAATATCCTTTCTATCTTTGTCATTCTGGCCTTTGCCATGATCGCCATCATAGGTTTTCTTAATTGGGAGCAAAATCCTTTCCTGCCCTTCACGGCCGATGTGGCCGAGACGCCGGCGGATTGGATCGTCTACATAGGCGCGGGCATATCGGTCGGCATGTGGATGTACTCGGGCTACGAGTCCATGTCCACGATCGCGGGCGAACTCGAGGACCCGCAGGTCATTCCGAAAGCCACGCTGATCACGGTGCCGCTGATCATGGCCACCTACATCCTGCCGACCATGGCGGGGCTGGCTTCCATGGGCAGATGGGAGGAATGGGGCGAGGACGCCGAATCCGTGGGTTACGCCGATGTCGCGACCACCTATCTCGGCGACGGCGCGGGCCTGTTCTTCATCATCGTGGCCATCGTCGCGCAATGCTCCATCTACAATACCTACATCGCCTCGGGATCGAGGGGCTTCTTCGCCTTGGCCGAGGACCGGCTGGCGCCGCCTTTCCTCGTGAAGGTGGACAAGAAATACGGCGTGCCCTACGTGGCGGTCATTTCGATCGCGGTCGTGAACTTGGTACTCTGCCTCTTCGATTTTGAAACGATCGTCGTGATCGACGTATTTCTTCTGGTCGCCTCTTACATCATGGTCTACATCTCCGCCATCATCCTGCGGAAGCGGATACCCGCTTCGGAATACAAGTTCCGCATACCCGGCGGCAAGGGCCTGTTGTACGTGATCTGCGTCGTGCCCATCATCGTGGCTTTCATCTCTTTCCTGATCAACGGCACGGATTACTTTATCGGCGGAATGCTCGGCATCATCTCGGGTCCGATACTCTACTTCATATGGAAGAAGATGTACGGCGGACTCTCGAAGAAAGACCCCGCGGCGCATCCGCACAACCCGCGCACGGGCCTTGCGCGAAACGACTTGACCAGAATATCGGCCATGTTCCTGATTCTCGGCATCATCGGCATCGTCGGCCATTTCTTCCTGCCGTGGTACGAGGGCGATTGGGGTCCCGGCTACGCGGCCGCGCCGGAGGAGATCGGGGAATG
>JAITKU010000214.1 GCA_031278255.1 Eubacteriales Family XIII. Incertae Sedis bacterium
AACATACGGCTTTGCCTTGTCGGCTTCGGAGAGCGCGTCGAGCGCGTCACGGAATACGCGCCGCGCTTTCTCCGGGGTGTCGACGGCACGCAATTCGGCGCCGGGCACAGAGAAGGGCAAGACCTGTTCCGCGTCCTCATACAAGTATTCCGGCGAAAGCTCGGTCGCCGCCGCGCACGGCGTGAGCTGCACGCACGACGCGAACAGCATAAGACAAATGGAAAGTCGAACGGCTTTTTTTTTCATGGTGTAAAAATCCTCGTGTCTTTCGGAAACTCTGTCTTACTATATATATTTATATTTTATAACATTTTTACGCCGTTGAAAAGACTACTTGTAAAAGCTTCGTAAATTTGTTATTATAATTGCGAACAACCGCTGTCGTATGCGACGAAACGGAGGGTATGAAAAATGCTTGACAAAATCATTGACGGAGTAAACAAAGGCGTTGCCGCCGTCGCCAACAAATCCGAGGAATACGTGGAAATCGCGAAACTCAAGTCACAGATTTCCGTCTGCGCCAAATCGAGGGACGAAAAAAAATTGCGGCTCGGGGAATTCGTCTACGAAATGTTTGGTTCAGGGAACTACGACAACGATGCCATCAATGCCTTTTGCGTCGAGATTCGCTCGATTGAGGATGAAATCGCCACTTCGGAGAACGCGATTACGGAGATTCAGAACGCTTCCAGGCACGCTGCGGCGGGCGGCGGGCCACAGCGGGCATGCCCGAGTTGCGGCGGTCTTGCCCCCGCATCCGCCAAGTTCTGCACGGGCTGCGGTGCGGCGCTTCCCCCGCCTGAGGCGGACGGCGTAACATGTCAGTGCGGCGCGGTCAATATGGCAGAAGCGCGTTTTTGCGTTATCTGCGGTTCGGCGCTCGCGCAAGCGGCCCCGCCGCCGTCCGAGGAACAGAGCGTGACCTGCTCCTGCGGCCTGCTGAACAAACCGGGGGCAAAATTTTGCCGCGCCTGCGGCAACACCCTTTGATCAAAGAGCGGATCTCGTGAACCGGATCGTTTCTTGCCGCCGCGCGGAGGCATTTTATGGAGGTTGTGATGTTTTGTGTGAATTGTGGAAAACCGCTTGAGGCCGGTGACGTCTTTTGCACGAATTGCGGTGCGAGGACGGTCGGCGACGCGGGCGACGCACCGCAAGACACGGGCACGGCGGACGATGTCAAAATCGCTGCGACCGAAGCCGTCGAGGCTTACGATGCGCCTGTCATTCTGCTCGAAAGCGAGGCCGCGATCCACAAGTCAATGCCCGCGCCGCAGAGCGAAGCCGCGACCGCGGGCTCCGTTCCGCTGCAATTGGCGGAAAAGAAGCGCCGGAAAAAGCGATGGCCTTTTGTCGTCGCCGGCCTCGCGGCGCTTCTCGTCGTTGCGGTCTTGGCCGTCGTATTCGTACTGAAACCTTTCGGCGAAGGGGGATTTTTGGATTTCTCGGGTATCCCGGGTTTGTCGCAGGACGAGGAAGCGGAAGAAATACCCATCGAAGAGGCGCCGAGGGAATATTCCGACGCGGAGAGTTTCTTTACCGACAAACTCGCCCTGCTCACGCAATACGGTGAGGATGAGGACTATCCTGCGTATTTCGCTCTGGCGGACAGTTTGGAAAACAGTATTATGCAGGTTCTTGAAAGCGAGGAGAACGATGACGCGTACACCGCCGAAATCATCGCGCTTTCCCAAGAATATTTAGAAAAACTGGACAGTTCGAATATCGAAAACAGCTTCGACGTTCTTTCCGTGCTGAACGAAGCGGGCGAATATGAGGCCATGTCGCGATTTTTCGGCAGCGCCATGATCGACGAGGACAACAGGGACGAGATGGTCGACATGATGTTCCATGCCTTTGCCGAAACGGGCGACTTCTCGCGCGCCGAACGCGTCATTCGCGAGCTGCTGGTTCCTTTCACGGGAGAGGCCCTCTCGAAGACCCTCGAATACCGGCAGATATTAGTCGACGACTACCCCGATTGGGAAGCCTCTTGGGAGAAGCTTTCCGACACGGAGTATGATCGCGCCATGCTTTTTGAAAACGGAACGGCCAAGGTTGCGAACAATGTCGGCTCCGATGAAAACAAACTCTACAAATGGGGCATTATCGACGCGAACGGCGACGAGATGGTCGCGCTCCAATACGATACAATCGGCGGCTTCCTCGAGGGACGCGCGGCTGTGCAGAGCGCGGGGCTATGGGGGTTCATCGACGAGAACGGTGAGGTCGTGATCGACCTGCAGTACGAAGATCTGAAGGATGTGCAGGACCCCGTCCTGTACGCCTACGCCGTGCGCGACCCGGAGCGGGTGTTGCGCGGATTTTATGAGGGATTCGCTCCCGTCAAGAAGAACGGCAAATGGGGCTATATCGACTCCTACGGCAATCCGCTCGGTCCGGGCTTCGCATATCAGGATATCTGGTATTTCAGCGAAGGCTACGCGACGGTCGAAATAGACGGCAAATACGGGCTTTTGAACAGTTCGGGGCGCTATATCATCGAACCGAACACCTACGGTTACGACGGCATCAACTACGATGTGGTGCGGCCCATCTACGAGGGCTTGGCCGGCGTCAACTGGGACAATCGCAAGAGCCGCGGCGTGATCAACAGGGATGGGCGCTTGGTCGCGTGGTTCGATCCGGAAACCATCGACCTTGTGCAGGATTACCGTGAGGGTCTTGCGAGCGTCAGAAAACACATCAACGGCGTTCCGAAGTGGGGCTTTATCGACAGATACGGAGAGATTGCGATCCCAATTCAATACGATTCCGTTTCGGTGTTCATCGACGGCACGGCGCGGGTTTCGGTCGGTGGAAAGCTCGGATTGATCGACGGGAACGGCGGCACCGTCCTACCGATTGTTTACGAAGAGATCGGTGATTTTTACGACGACATCGCCTATGTGCGCAAGGACAACAAGATCGGTTTCGTGCGGCGAAACGGGGAAATTCTGTGCGATCTTCTCTACGACAGCGTCACGAATTTTTCGGAAGGACTCGCCTGCGTCTGCTTTCGCGGCAAATGGGGCGTGATCGACAGCAACGGCAATACGGTACTGTCGCCTGTTTTCGAGGGGATGAAATCCTATTCCGGCGGCGTGGCGCCTGCGAAGATGAACGGCAAATGGGGTTACGTGGACGCAAGCGGATATTTCGTCGTGCCGCCGCAGTTTGAAAAAGCCAACGTGTTTTCCGAGGGTTTCGCAGCTGTTTCCGACGGTGACAAGTATTATTACATAATGCTCAAAGAGGTTTCGAACAATCTGGACGGAGAGGTCGTGGACGAAGGCGGAGAACCCGTGAAGGCCGCCTCCGTCAAGGTGTATCGCGCCGACGATCTGCGTATGCGGGACGCCCTGTTCTCCACGGCGACGGATGATGACGGCAACTTCAAAATCGTTCTGCCGGAAGGCCTCTTTAAGATCGTCGTTTCAAAGGACGGCTGTGTGAACGGTGTTTCCTACGAGGAGATCGGCGCGGAAACGAACGGTTACGCGACGCAGATCATCATGGTCAAAAGTCCGCGTGCCGCACAGACGGGCAGGGCGGAGATCAATGTGGGCGACGCGCTTACGGGCGTGGGCGTAGGCGCCGCCGAAGTGCGCTTCCGACGGGGCTTCAATAACAAGACAGGGGTTCGCGTGCGTGCCAAAGACGGCGAAATCCTGCAAACCACGACGGATCGCAGCGGCAACTTCACGGTGAACCTGCCTTACGGAATCTACACCGCCGAGGTTTCAAGCAGCGGCTACACGACCATATACATCAATTTCCCCGTGGGCGAAGAAACCGCAAACCGCAGGATCATGTCACGAGCCATGACGGAATCGTTGCCGCCCGGCGAAACGCGCATCACCTTGGAATGGGGCGAATATCCGCAGGATTTGGATTCCCATCTGATGGGTCCCGTTTCCGGAGAATACGGCTCGTTCCACGTGTATTATCCCGTAAAGGGCGAGCGCATAGAGGATTCCATGTTGGACAAGGACGACACGGAAGGAAACGGCTTTGAAACAACGACGATATACGAACAGCACGACGGCGTTTACAGGTATTCCGTGTTCGATTACACGAATCAAGATGATTACGATTCGAACAAGATGTCGCACTCGGGGGCGCGGGTCAGCGTCTACAGAGGCGACGCCTGCGTGGCTGTATTCGACATACCCGCAGGCAGACGAGGAAATTTATGGGAGGTATTCCGGATAGAGGGCGATAAGATTACGGCGATCAACAATGTGACAGCGCATCACGATCTTTCGTTCTACGTATATTAGGAGATAAGATGGACGGACGAAGGATGAGATTTGAAACGACGACCGGGAAACGCAGGGCACCGCGTCGGATTCGCTTGGCGCGCACGGTGCTGTTCCTGATCGTTGTGGCGGCTGTCATCTGCGTTGCGATATGGGGCTGCGGAGCGGTCGGAAAGCTCATCGAAGAGAATGCGTCCGACGAAACGGCAAACGAAGACATAGTCGAAGACGAAGACGCCGCGGCCTCTCCGAATGAGGAGGGGAACGATTCCGCTCCAAGCAGCGCTTCCGAAGAGGCGCAGCCGGATCCTTACGCGCGCTTTTCGGCTCTCTATTACTATGAAGAGGAACGTCTTGATCGCTATCTGCAATACGAGGCCGCGCACCCGGAACTTGCGCCCGAAGAGGTGGTCTGGCGCGTGGATGTGGATATAGACAAGCCTTTCTACGAGGATGTGATTGAAATCGCGGCCTCGGACGCGGACTCGGAGCAGACGCTCGTCAACAAGCACTTCAAGTTTTCCGACGATTTTGAACCGGCGGAACTGGTGCAGGTTGATGGCGATTATCGCGTAACGCCCGGGACGAAAGAAGCCTACGAGCGATTGCGGGACGACGCGAAAGCGGCGGGCATATCGATCCGCGCGGCTTCCGCCTATCGTTCGATAGATTATCAGGTTGGTCTGTACGCGCGTTATCTGAATGAGGATCCGGACAATGCGGACAATTACAGCGCGCGGCCCGGTTTCAGCGAACACCATACGGGCCGCACCATCGATCTTGTGGGGCCGAGCGGCACGCTGCGCGGCTTCGTCGGAACAAAGGAAGCGGATTGGGTGCGGGAGAACGCTTGGAATTACGGTTTTATCGTGCGATATACAGTCGAAAACGAGGATGTGACGGGCTACGAGAGCGAACCTTGGCACATTACCTATATCGGCAAGGAAGCCGCCGCGCTGATGCGTGTCGAGGGCATCGGCAGCTTGGAAGAGTACGTCGCGAAGTATGTGCGGCATACGCCGCCGCCGTTGTCGCCGCAATAAACGATCCAAAACAAGGCACTCATCGGGGGATTTTCCCCCGGACGAAGCACCCTCATTTCTTTCCTCCACAAAATCAATGAGGTGTCTGCGGATCGTTTGGCGTCCATGTTTCAAATCGAAGCGGTTGTGTCACGCATTTACGCCAAAATTCCGGCAAAGCGCTTCAAGACCGCCCGCAAACCCGCTGCCGATGGCGTTGAATTTCCATTCTCCCGCGTGACGGTACAGTTCGGCGACGACGACAGCGGTTTCAGTGGAATAATCTTCGCCGAGATCGTAGCGGACAAGCTCCGCATTGCTGCCCGCGTCTACCACGCGGATAAAAGCGTTCGACACCATGCCGAAGTTTTGGCCGCGGTTTGCGGCATCGTAAATCGTGACGGTAAAATCGATCTTGGCGATGTTTGCGGGAACAATCGACAGGTCCACCTCAATGCACTCATCGTCGCCTTCGCCTTCGCCCGTGAGGTTGTCCCCAAGGTGAAGCACGGATTTGCTTGCGTGTTCCAAATTGCCGTAGAAAACGAAATCGGCGTCGGAAGTCACCTTACCGTTTTCTGTGAGTAAGAATGCGGCTGCATCCAGATCGAAGTCCGCGCCGCCGTCATATTTGTTCGTGTCCCAACCGAGACCGACGAGAAGCTTCGACAAGCCGGCGTTTCCCTTGGTAAGGTCAATCTTTTGTCCCTTTTGTAAACTGATTGCCATCGTCTTTCCTCCTGGTTTTTATACTTAAACATACCGTCCGGCAAGCTCCGCCAGGCCGGGATCGGATGTCGCTTGTCCGATGGCGGAGAATTTCCATTCGCCGTTGTTGCGGTACACCTCACCGAAAATCATAGCCGTCATATTGTTGTAATTCTCCGACAGGTTGTATTTCATCAACTCCTGCCCGGTTTGCGCGTCAACGATGCGAATGAATGCATTGCTTATCATTCCGAAGTGTTGTCGCCGTTGCACGGCTTTGTATATCGTTACGACAAAGACGATTTTGTCACAGTCCGCCGGGACCTTGTCGAGGAAAACCTTAATCTGCTCGTCGTCGCCTTCGCCGGCCCCGGTCAAATTGTCGCCTTGGTGTACGACGGATCCCGACGTATGCTTGAGATTGCCGAAATACACCAAATCCTTGTTGCCCCGCAATTTGCCGTTTGTAAGCAAAATCGCGCTTGCGTCGCAGTCGATCTCCTGCTTTGCGCCTCCCAACAAACCGCCGAGCAATCCCTTGCTCGGTTGTGCGGCTTCATCCCAGCCAAGGCCCACAATTAAAGTCTTGAGCCCGGCATTCCCTTTGGTTAGGTCAAGCCTTTGTCCTTTTTGAAGATTTATTGACACGATGCGTACACTCCTTTCAAACCATGACGGCCGATGTTATATATTTGTTAAAAAATACCGTGTTTCCATGTGGGGTGATTTATTCCCAATAGGTCCAATCGTAATGCGCTTCCGGCATTTCGGCGAGCGCTTCGTCGGTCAACAACAGATAGTCGCGCAAAGCCCTGCCTGCCTCGTCGGGCAGCGGGTCGTTCCATGTCACGTCTACGTGCAACCATTCTTCGCCGAGTTTGACTTGGTTCCAAGTATGGTTCATTGCCTCGCTTTCGAGCTTTCGCCATTCTATGCCGAAACGGTCCATAAATATCCCGAATACGGCGGTATAAGCCTTGCAAACGCCCGTGCCCTCGATTATCAAGTCATAAGAACTCGATTTTGTCAGGCTTTCGTCATATTCCGCATGTAGACAAATCCAATCGTTCACGGCGCTTATCGTATCGCGTACACTTAAGCCGCCGGGGATTTCGTCGTAAGCGCGCCGGAGTGCCTCGTCAAAGAGCGCGATTTGTTCTCGGAGTACGGCTTCATTCGCCGTATAGGTCGGCAAAATCGTATCGACCGCTCCGTTTTCAACGTAGTTCCATTCTATTTGCTCGTCCGCATAGAACAACTCCGGATGATTCTCCATAAAAACGGTAAAAATATCCGAGGCTTCATCAGGATGTGTGGAAACATCATAACCTCCACTATTGCTCTTTCATATCTGATATAAGGATATTATTGGCCACTTGGGCGCATTTTACAAAAGCTTGCGCGTATGT
>JAITKU010000221.1 GCA_031278255.1 Eubacteriales Family XIII. Incertae Sedis bacterium
ACGCCTATGTTTTGAGGGGCGGCGGGCAAAGCCCTTGTCCCCTCAAAACATCCGTTCAACAATTGAAGTGCGCCTTTGGCGCTTCAATTTTGGACGGAGCCAAAATTGAACGACGCCGCTCAAGATTCTGTATTTTTCTCCGCGTCCTTAACGGATTTCACGCGCGCAAATCCACGCGGCTGCCGTCCTCGATCGCGTCGTCCGGCGATACGATCACACGCTCGCCCTCTTCCAGATTCGCGCGAATCTCGTAGAAATCCTTGCCCTTGCGCCCGAGTTCGACCGGTCTGAGCGAGGCGCGGCCCTCTTGCACCGTGTAGACAAAATCCGCTCCGTTCAGAGAGAATACGGCCTTTCGCGGCACGGCGATCACGTCCTCTCCCTCGTCGGTCACGATCTCGAGTTTCACGTCACCGCCCAGTATGAAGCCATCCCAAGCATTCGCGGAAATCTCCGCGTCCACGCGCTTTTGCACGATACCCAGTTCCGATATTTCCTCGTTCACCTTGGGCGAAAGCTTCTCCACCCTACAGGTGACGTCGGGCCGATCCGTCAGAATGACGCGGTCGCCCGCGCGGACTTTCACGGCGTCGTCCGCGAACAGACTTACGCGAATGTACAGATCGTTCATATCGGATATCTCCACGAGGGGCGTGCCCATAACGGCCGTATCGCCCTCCGAAACGAAGCGCTCCGTCACAACGCCGCTGCGCGGGGCCTCCACGCGGTTTTCCGGCGCGTTCTCCCGCACACTCCGTATCGTGTACCGCAGGGCTTGCAGTTGCGCGGAAAGCTCTTTCTCCAGCGTTTCCGCCGTGTCGTACTCGTTGCGGCTTACGGCGCCGTTTTCGTACAGGGTCCAAAGCCGGCTCACGTTTTGCCGCGCCTGCGCCGCCTGCGCTTCAAGGCCCGCCGCCTGCGCTTCGAGGCTCTTCACGTCCGAATCGCCCGTGGCGATGTCCGTGATCATAAGCGTCGCTCCGGCTTCCACGAGGTCGCCGGTTTCGCAGAGTACGGAACGGATATCGTAATTGCTCTTCGCGAGAACCACGCTCACGCGGCGCGAGGTGACGACGCCCGTTTCCTCTATCGTTTCCGTGACCGTGCCGCGGCTCGCCGCGACCGTATCCGCCGGGATCGCGCCGGAACGCATCAGAGCGTATGCGCAGGCGGCGGACGCCGCGATCAGCACAGCCGCGATCAGGATGATTTTCTTCTTCTTGCCTTTCATACTCGCCTCCATCGGCGGTCTGCCGCCCGACGCCCTCTCAGGCCCTGTTCTTGAGTGTTGCCATAAAATCCATTTTTTGTATCTTTCTGTATGTTGCGATCTGTGCCGACACGATGAAGAATACGGTCAGCAGCATGGCCTGCAGATAGTGCGCGGGGCTTGCCCGCAGCTGCATGGTGTATTGCTCCGTGCTGAATATCTCCGAACTGTAACGCAGAAACAGATTGGCCAAGGGAATACCCGCGACGATGCCCGCCGCGGAGATCACGTTGTTCTCCTTGAGCAGAAGCCGGAAGATGTCCCCCGCGGAGCAGCCCAGCACGCGCAGGGACGAAAATTCCCGTTCCCGCTCCCCGATACTGATGATGGTGGCGTTGTACACGATGGCAAAGCCCAGAACGCCGCTCAGGAGTACCATGCAGAGTATAAAGACGTTGATCATCTGCGTATATTCCAAAAAGGTCTCCTTTGTGACGGCGAGCGAGTACACGGACGCGACCGCCGGCAGGTCCGAAAGCTTGCTTTCGGCGTGTGGATCCAAGGCGTTCATGAAGAAGCCCGTGACGGCGCCGGGCACCGAATATTGCTTCGCCAGAAGCTCCTTGTCCATATAGCCGTTGACGCCCACGGCCTGATAAACGATACCGCGCACCTCCGTCCACCGGTCCTCCCTGCCCGCGAGAAAGGCGTGCAGCTTGACGCTGTCGCCCACGCCGACGCGCAGCTTTTTCGCCGCGTAATCGCTGAGCAGTATCCCCTCCTCGGGCAGAGCGATCGCCTTGCCCTCCCGGTTTTTGAAATTGTAAAACACGGTATCCCGCGCGAGGCCGATGATCGAGAGGGATATCTCCCGCGGTCCCGCGGACAGCACAAAGGGATACTCCAGCTTCCCCTCCAGCGCGTCCACATCGTCCACGATGCCCGATATTTCGGAAAGCGCGCGTTCCGAAACGGGCCGCTTGAACGAAACGTTGTAATCCATCGGCTGAAATTCCGCGAGACCCTCACCCATCATATCCGACATCATGGAGGGCATACATACGACGAACACCAACATACCGTAGGTGAGAAGCATCCCCAGCAACACGAACGCGGTCCGCTTTTTGTTGCGAAATACATTCTTCATCGCCGTCTTGTCGCTGAAAGAGAGCCGCCTCCAAAGGAAGCGAATCCGTTCGAGCAGAATCCGCTTGCCGGGCTTCGGGGATTCCGTGATCATGGATTCCGCCGGGGAAACGCGCACGGCGCCGCGCGTGCCGGGCAGGGCGGCGGCAACGCAGAATAGGCAGGCCAACAGCATGGATATCAACGCGTATCGGTAATCGACGATCTGCGATACCCCGGGCAGATAATAGAATTCCATGTAATAGTTCGTCAGGGCGTCCGCCATGTTCATGCCGGCGAGGGTCCCCACGCCGCCGCCGACCGAGGCCACCGCCAGCGCGTATTTCATATAGTAGAGGACCACCTGCGCCGAGGAGTAGCCGAGTCCTTTCAAGATACCGATGGAGCGCAGGTCGCGCTTCACCATGCGACCGAGCATCATGGCCAGAATCAGCGCGGCGATGAAGAGGAAGAGGACGGGCAGGGCGGCGGCTACGGTATTCAACTGATTGATCTCCTCGGATATCATGGCGTGACTGAGTTGATTCTCCCGCTTCACGACGCCTTGCGAGCCGTAGCCCGCGAGCGCTTTCTCGATCCGCTCCGCAAGCGCGTCGCGCGCGGTCGCGCCGAGGCCCTCTTCCTCCGCGATCTGTATGTCGTTGTAGCCACCGGGATGGCCCAGAAGCTGCCGACCGAGTTGCGCATCCATATAGACGATCCCGTAGCCCGCCTTGTCGGGCAGGAGGCCCCGATCGGGGTCCGCGAGGTATATGAATTCCGGGCTTGAAACGATACCCGCCACGGAAAAACTCACGGCGCGGCCCGCGATCTGCAGCGTGATTTCGTCGTCCGGTCCGATGTCGCGCGCTTTCGCGAACTGCCGTATGACCAGAACCTTGCGGCTGCCCGCTTCGAGGAGCGCGCCCTCTTCGAGGAACAGGCGGTTGATGCCCGCGTCCGGCCGCATCGCGATCACCTTGACGCGCGCGCGGCTTTCGTCCTTTGCGTCCGTGAGGAAAGGCACATCCTCCGTCACGCGGCCTTCCGCCGCCGCGACGCCGTCCATGTCCGCGAGGGCACGAAGCTGCTGCGCGCCGATGTCGCTCACGCCGCAGGAGAGATCTGCGAAGCCGTACGCGTCGTAATAGTGTTCCATCGCCCGCTTGAGGTCAACCGCGGAAACGTTCATGGTCGTGTAGAAGATCAGCCCGATCGCCAGCACCGCGCTCACGGCTATGAATTGGCCTCTTGTTTCTCTGATCATGCCGAGCAGGAGTTTGTCGATTGCTTTCATGGCCCTTACCAGCGGATGTCCCGCGGATCGATCGGCGCCGCGTTCATGCTGTTTTCGATTACCGCGCCGCTGCGCATACGGATGACGCGATCGCCCATGGCCGCGATATCGGCGTTGTGCGTGATGACCAGAACCGTTATCCCGCGTTCCCGGTTGACTTTCCTCAAGAGTTCCAAAATGGTGATACCCGTCTTGAAGTCCAGCGCGCCGGTAGGCTCGTCGCAGAGCAGCATTCGCGGATTCTTCGCGACGGCGCGCGCGATGGAAACGCGCTGCTGTTCGCCGCCGGAAAGCTGCGAGGGAAAATGATCCGCCCGTTCCCCGAGGCCGACGCTCCGCAGAATCTCATCGATATCCGGCGGGTCCCTCGATATCTCGACGGCGAGTTCCACATTTTCCCGCGCCGTCAGGTTCGCCATCAGATTGTAGAACTGAAAGACGAAGCCCACGCTGTACCTGCGGTATTCCGTCATGCGCCGGTCGTCAAAGGCCGTGATCTCCACGCCGTCCACGAAACATCTGCCAAAGGACGGCGAATCCATGCCGCCGAGGATATTCAGCAGCGTACTCTTGCCGCTGCCGCTGGGTCCGAGGATCACGACGAACTCACCCGCGCCGATGTCAAAACCGGCGTCCGCGAGGGCGTGTACCGTCACCTCGCCCATCCGATAGTCCTTTGAGAGATGTTCCGCTCTGATGATCGTCTGTCCCATCGTCCGTAACCTTCATTTATACAGCAAACGCCGCAGCGTATCCAAATACCCATCCAGCCCCTCGAGCAGCGCGTCGTAATGTTCCCTGTAATAAGCCAAAGGCATAGAGGGTGCCACCATCTTTCGCGAATAGCCGGCGAGCGTCCAAAAGAGGATATGGATCGCCTTTTCCGTGTCGATGTCCGTGCGGAACAGCGACAGGTCGAGATTCTCCCGCAGGTCGCGCCAAGCCGTTTCGATCCATGTTCCGGTCAAGGCGTCGATCGCGTTCCGGACCTCGTCGTCCGCTCGCGCGTAGGCGTCCAATATGAATTCAAAGAGCGGGCCGTGCCGCCGCATGATGTCGTATTTGAGTACCGTGCCCGCGCGCCAGCGCTTGAAGATGTCCCTTTCGCTCCGGTCGAAGCGCGAGAAAGCCTCGTCTATGACCAAACGCATCGCGTAATCGTAGAGATAGAGATACAGCGCCTTTTTGCTGCCGAAGTAATGGAACAGCAAGCCTTTGGATACGCCGGCCTCTTTCACGATGCGGTTGGTATTCGCGTTTTTGTAGCCGTGCGCCGCAAACTCCGCGACGGCCGCCGCGATGATACGCGCTTTCTTCTCCTCGTCGATCCCGCCCGTTTTGCGCACGCCCGGGCCGCCCCCCGGGGCGGCCCGGGGCGGTTCTTTCCCGCAGTCGCCGTCGCTCGGGACGCGCTTTTCCCCCGCGCGCATCGAAGCTTCGCAAGGGGGGGGGTACGGCGCGCGGGGCCGCTCCCTTTCCGCCCGATTGTAAGTCAAAACACACTCCTTTCATACAAGCCCACACATTGACCTATCCGGTCAATTAGGATTATACTATAGTTGACCCGGCAGGTCAATAGGAAAATTACCGAAATTGGCTGAAATTGCCGAAATTGCGCCGGGCGATCCCGTTTGCATAATAAAAAACATTGACAAGCGCAGAGGGACATTTTATGATTAAATCACCCCGCGCAGTGAGCGGAGGAACGCGGCGAGGCCGCGTATTTACGGGGCGGGATCGAATCGAAGAAGGAGAATTTTCATGTATGACAAAACGGCCGGCAGCCGGCAGGCGGTCTTGTTTCTCGGCAAAAGAAATGACGCTTGCTGCGAAGCGGCATTGCGCTTCATTCAGAAGAATTTTGAGAATGTCACATATTATCTCGGCGAATGGGGCGATCCTTTCCCGGAGGACCTCGACCGGTGGGAGGGGGACTGCATAATATCGTATCTGTCCCGGTGGATAGTCCCGGAGGACCTGATAAAAAGGGCAAAAAAGGCGGCCGTAAACTTTCATCCCGCGAGTCCGGCCTATCCGGGAATCGGTTGCAATAATTTCGCATTGTATGAAAACGCAACGGAATACGGGGTTACATGCCATTACATGCACAAGCGGGTCGATACCGGCAGGATTATCGCGGTCAAGCGCTTTCCCGTTTTTCCGACGGACGATGTGGCTTCCCTGCTTTCTCGCACGTATGCGTTTCAATTGGTCTTGTTTTATGAAATTATCGGCGGAATCCTAAAAGGGGAGGCGTTGCCGCTCTCGACGGAGCAATGGACAAGGGCGCCCTTTTCTCGAAAGGAGTTCAATGAACTGCGCAGAATCACGCCGGAAATGGACCGCGCGGAGGTCGAAAGGCGCATACGGGCGACGAATTACAAGCAGTTCAAACCGACGACGGAGATGAACGGGTTTGTATTTGAATTGAAAACGGAGGGGGATTGAGCGAGACCCTCATGT
>JAITKU010000272.1 GCA_031278255.1 Eubacteriales Family XIII. Incertae Sedis bacterium
TTGAACTGCGGACGCTCGATCCGACCGCGACGGTGGAATCCTGCCGCGAACGGTCCATAGGAGAAATCCGGGAGCTCACGCAAGAACACGCCGGCGGCCACCATGACGACGGCGACACCGCCGGCGCGGACGGCAATCCCCAAGGCGGCGCTTCCTCGGGCACGGACCGGGGGAGCGGCCATAAAGGCGGGCACGATTTAGGTCTCTGAATAGTAACGAATTTCTTGAAATTGTGAAAATATTATCAAAAAGATGTTCCCTTTTCCGGGGCGTTGTGCTATAATGAATCGAAAAAGCGCAAAAAGTCCGCCACCGGCGTCTTTTTTTGAACAAAAAGGACGATCGGGGGCGGCTGCGGGAATTCGTTGTCTGAAAGGAATTGTTCACATATGGTATTTGTGGCAGTCGAAGGGCTGCAATGGAGGTAACGATGGATTTCAAACTATCGAAAACGCATCTGCTGCAACAGGAACTCTTTCGCCGATTCGCCGCAGCGGAGATCGCGCCTATTGCCGAGGAAATGGACGAGACGGAGGTTTACAGCCTTGACCTCCTGAGGAAGCTGCATCGGTACGGACTTATGGGCGTTCCGTATTCAAAGGAGTACGGGGGTCCCGGGGGAGACACCCTCGCCTACGCCCTCTGCATGGAGGAGCTTTCCGCGGCGGACGCCAGCACGGGCATCACGATCTCCGTACACACCTCGCTGGCCTGCTCCTGCATCGACGGCTTCGGCACGCCCGCGCAAAAAGAGAAATGGCTGCGCCCCCTGATCAGCGGGCAAAAAACGGCCTGCTTCGGACTCACCGAGCCGAACGCCGGCTCCGATGCGGCGGGGCAGCAGACAAAAGCCGTCCTCGACGGCGACGAATACGTGATCGGCGGCGCGAAGATCTTTACGACGAACGCGGGCTTTGCCGATACCTTCGTCATGTTCGCGATGACCGACAAGTCGCTCGGAACCAAGGGCATCTCCGCCTTTGTCATGGACGGGAACACCCCGGGTCTGACCGTCGGAAAAAACATCCACAGAATGGGGATCAGGGCCGCCTCAAACTGCGAGGTCGCCTATGACAACGTGCGAATTCCCGTTGAGAACCGAATCGGCAGGGAGGGCGAAGGCTTCAAGATAGCGATGAAGGCTCTCGACGCCGGCAGGATCGGCATCGCGGGACAGGCCGTCGGCATCGCGCAGGGCGCGCTGAACGAGGCGATCAAATACATAAAGGAAAGAAAGCAGTTCAATAAGAGGATTTCGTCGTTCCAGAACACGCAGTTCCAAGTCGCGGACATGCAGACACTGATCGACGCCGCACGGCTGTTGACGTACAGGGCGGCGGTTTCCAAAGACAACGGCGAGGCTTACGGCCCGCAAGCGGCCATGGCCAAGCTTTACGCCTCGCGGATCGCCAACGACGTGACGCGGGAAGCCGTGCAGATGATGGGCGGCTACGGATATTCACGGGAATACCCGGTGGAAAGAATGATGCGGGACGCGAAGATCACGGAAATTTACGAAGGCACGTCCGAAGTCATGAAGATGGTAATCTCGGGTTCGATGAAGATCGGCTGACCGAGTTTTCGGATTTCACGGCGGGCTTTCCTCTCTTTCCCCCGCTTTCGGCGTTTTCCGCAGCGGGGCGACAAAACAGGCGCGCGCGATGTTTGCGGCGATCGAAAGATTGCAATGGAGGCGATAATGAAGATTGTGGTTTGCGTAAAGCAGGTTCCGGACACCAATGAGGTTCGGCTTGATCCGGTGACGAACACCTTGATTCGAGAAGGCGTACCCAGCATCATCAACCATGACGATAAGTCCGGCATAGAAGCGGCGCTGCGGCTTCGCGACGAGACCGGCGGCACGGTTACGGTTCTGTGCATGGGTCCGCCGCAGGCGGATGTGGCCTTGCGCGAAGCATTGGCCATGGGTTGCGACGAGGCGATTTTGATTTCGGCCGGAGAGTTTGGCGGTTCCGATACGTGGGCGACGGCCGCCATCATCTCGGCCGCGTTGAAGAAAATCGATTACGACCTTGTGATCACGGGCCGGCAGGCCATCGATGGCGACACGGCGCAGGTGGGTCCGCAGATCGCGGAAACCCTCGGCGTACCGCAGGTTTCCTATGTGGAGGAATTGCGCGTCGAGAACGGCACGCTTGTGGTAAAGCGGCAATTCGAGGATCGTTATCACATCATAGAGGTCAAGCCCCCCTGTCTGCTCACGGCCCTCTCCGAATTGGCGGAACCCCGTTACATGCACGTCGGCGGTATCGTGGACGCTTATCTGAAGGACATACGGGTGCTCGGCTTCGACGATTTGAAGGGCGGCTTGAATCCCGATTTCATCGGATTGAAGGGCTCGCCGACCAATGTTGTGAAGTCCTTCACAAAGCAGGCCAAGGGCGCGGGTACGATTCTGACGGACGCAAGCGCGGATGAAGCGGTCGCGGCCATCATTCAAAAAATGGAGGAACGGCATATCCTGTAGGATTTTAGGAGGTTGCAATGAGCAAGGACATATATGTGGTCGTCGAACAGAGAGACGGCGTGATCGCCAAGGTCGGTCAGGAACTGATCGGCGAAGCCGTAAAGCTTGCGGCGGATCTGGGACAAAAGGTGTATGCCGTCCTGATCGGGGACGCCATTGCGGACAAAGCGCAATCGTTGATCGAATACGGCGCCGACGGCGTCGTCTACGTGCAAGATCCCATCCTGAAGGAATACGTCACGGAACCCTATGCCAAGGCGCTGACGGCGGTGATCAAGGAACGCGATCCGGAGATCGTGCTGTACGGCGCGACCTCGATCGGCCGAGACCTCGCGCCGCGGGTGGCCTCGCGGATACACACAGGGCTTACGGCGGACTGCACGAAGCTTGACATCGACCCCGAATCGAAACTGCTCCTTATGACGCGCCCGGCCTTCGGCGGCAACATCATGGCCACCATTCTCTGCAAGGTCTACAGGCCGCAGATGGCGACCGTCAGACCGGGCGTCATGAAAAGACTCGAACGAGACGCGTCTCGCAGGGGGGAAATCACAGAGTTCAAGCTTGCGTTCGATCCTTCCGACATGAATGTGCTTGTTCGGGAGGTCGTAAAGGAGAAGCACAAGAGAACCGATATCACCGAAACCAAGATCCTCGTTTCGGGCGGACGGGGTATCGGATCGCCCGAATATTTCAACACCCTGCGCGAACTGGCCGATGTCTTGGGCGGCGAGGTTTCCTCTTCAAGGGCCAATGTGGACGCGGGCTGGATCGAAAAGGACAGGCAGGTCGGGCAGACGGGCAAGACGGTTCGCCCAAGTCTCTATTTGGCTTGCGGCATCTCCGGGGCGATACAGCATGTGGCGGGCATGGAGGGCTCCGAATGCGTGATTGCCATCAACAAAAACGATACGGCGCCCATCTTCGATGTGTCCGACCTCGGCATCGTCGGCGACGTCAAGGCCATCGTCCCCAAGCTCATTGAGGCCGTGAAGAAATACAAGGCCGCGAACGCCTGAGCCGCGCGGGAGGGCTCCGCGCCCTCCCGTGCGATCACTTCGCCATCAGATATTCGTTGCACCGACGCGCGGCGCGCCGCCCCTCCGCGATGCCCCATACGACCAGCCCGGGGCCGCGCCGCACATCCCCGGCGGCGAAGACCGAAAGCAGGCTGCTCTTGTGCGAGTCGCCTTCCGTCGCGACGTTTCCGCGGCTGTCCGTCCGGAGGTTGAGCCGATCGATCAGCGCGCGTTCCGGCCCCGTGAAGCCCATGGCCGTGAGCACGAGCTGCGCCGGGCGCAATCTTTCCGTTCCCGCGATTTCCCGCAGCGTCTGTCGTCCGTCCTGCCGCACCCATTC
>JAITKU010000277.1 GCA_031278255.1 Eubacteriales Family XIII. Incertae Sedis bacterium
AGTGGCTCCTTCCAACCGTTTGCAAAAGGCGCAAACGGGGATACCCGTTCGCTTCGCTCCGGGCACACGTAGGAGCGCAGAAGCCCTTAACCCCGCAGAACATCCGTTCAACAATTTGGATGCGCTCCGCGCCAAATTTGGACGGAGCTGAATTTGAAAAGGAGGCGATAGGCAATGGAATACATCTTGAGTTTTTTGGACATACTCGACGAAGGATACCGCGCGTGGGAGAAAGCCGCGCCCGCCGCGCTTCGCACCGCTGAACTCTGCGGCGCGCGGACTGCGGACGCGCCGGAAAACAGGCTGCTGCGCGCGGACAACCTCGGCGTTATGAAAGCCTGCGCGCAGGGCGGGCAGGCCGGTGCTTTCGACCTCATATACATCGACCCGCCCTTTTTTTCGCGGACGAATTACGAGGCGGAAATCAAGTTGCAATCGGCAGAAAGCAAGACGATACCGGCGCTGCGCCAAGCCGCCTACGACGATGCTTGGGACGGGGATATGGGGACCTACCTGTGCATGCTGGCCCCGCGTCTCTTCGGCTTTCGGGAGCTGCTTTCAAACACGGGCTGCCTCTGGGTTCATCTGGACCACCACGCCGTTCACTATGTCAAGGTCCTGCTCGACGCGATATTCGGCGAAGAGAACTTCGTCAACGAGGTGATTTGGAACTACAAATCCGGCGGCGTGAGCCGGCGGCGCTTCGCGCGGAAGCACGACAGCCTGCTGTTCTACGCAAAGACAAAAGCGTATTATTTCAAGCCGCAACAGGAAAAATCTTACAATAGGAATCTGAAACCGTATCGCTTTAAGGGCGTCAAGGAATATCGCGACGAAACGGGCTGGTATACCCTCGTCAACATGAAAGACGTTTGGCAGCTGGACATGGTGGGGCGCACCTCGGCCGAACGCACGGGCTACGTCACGCAAAAACCCGAGTCGCTGATCGCGCGCATACTGGAAAGCTGCACGGAGGAGGGCGCGCTCTGCGCGGATTTCTTCGGCGGTTCGGGCACGCTCGCGGCCGCCGCGGAGCGCATGGGACGCCGCTGGCTGCTGTGCGACGCGGGCCGTCTGGCCGCGCTCAACGCGCAGAAACGCATGATCGGCCTCGGTGCCGCGTTCGCTGTCCTGACGGATGCGGAGGAGGACGCGGCCGCCGGAGATTTCGACGCGGAATGCCGAGCGGAGCAGACGATCGATCCCGACCGGACGCGCTTCACGCTAAGGCTTCTTCGCTACCGGCTGCCCGCAGGCGCCGCCGCGCCGGTAGAAGCGAAATATCTTCCGCTCGTGGAGAATGCGCTGCGCGCGGATTCGTTGCGGCTTGTGGATTACTGGAGCGTGGATTTTCATTACGACGGGAAGCTCTTCAGGCCGCAGATAAGCCTTTGCAGGGGCAACGACGGCATAACGGACCGCTGCGAGCGCCTGCTTGGGGGCGCGGTCCGCATCGCGATCCGCCTCGTCGATATCTTCGGGAACGAGAGTTTTCGGGAGTTTGAGGCGGAGGAATGATCTTAAACAAACGGATTATCTGTACGCGCGCAAAATCTCGTCCGCTTCCCGCCGCGTCATTTCATCGGTCTTGATCTGTTCGTCGCAAAAGGCTTTTGCCGCGTCAAAGCATTCCGCTTTCGTCGCGTATGAGTCCAAATTCTGCGCATCTCCGTTGTTGAGGTCGTATGTGTTCTCTATGGCAAATTCATCGCGCAAGCGTTTCAGTTCCGCGGGATTCAGCGGGCGCCGGTCCCTCAGTCTGTTTTTCGGCGTGTCCGGCGCAGTAAAACCCACAGTCGGCCCCCTTTTCGGCAAACCCTTTCCCCCGTTCGCGGGCTTACCGACTCTCACAGCAGGTTCCACACCCGCAGTTCTTTCTTCAGCTTTTCCAAATTCTCCTCCTCCATGGGACAAAGCGGCAACCTGTAATTGTATTCGCATCTGCCCATCAGCCATAGGGCGGCCTTGACGGGGATCGGGTTCACCTCTATGAAGAGCGCGTCGATCAGCGGCTTCAAGTCGAGCTGCATCTTGCAGGCGCCCCGCACGTCGCCCGCGAGGAAGCGCATGACCATATTGTGCGTTTCCCGCGGCATGATGTTGGCGAGTACGGAGATCACGCCCTTGCCGCCCAGCGAGAGCAGGGGCACGATCATATCGTCGTTGCCGGAATAGAGGTCGAAATCGTCCGGCGTCACGCGGGCGATCTCGGCGACCTGCGCGATATTGCCGCTCGCTTCCTTGAGACCGACGATGTTGGGGTGCTTCGCGAGTTCCGCGACGACATCCGGCGCGAGGTTCATGCCGGTCCTGCCCTGAACGGAGTAGAGCAGAATCGGGATATCCACGCTGTCCGCGATCTCCGTGAAATGCTCGATCAGGCCGCGTCTGCTCGCCTTGTTGTAGTAGGGCGTGACGTGCAACAGGGCGTCAACGCCGTGCTTCTGCGCGCCCCGGCTGAGTTTGATGCCGTGTTCGGTTTGGTTGCTCCCGACGCCGGCGATCACGGGGACCCGGCCGGCGACCTTTCGGGCCGCGTATCCGATCGTATCCAGATGTTCGTCGTCGTACAGGCAGGAGGCCTCGCCCGTCGTGCCGACGATGACGATCGCGTCGCTTTTCTGTTCTATCTGCCAATCGATCAGCGCGCCGAGCCTGTCGAAATCGACCGCGCCGTCTTTTTTGAAAGGTGTGATGATCGCTACGCCGGAACCTTGAAAAATTGGCATTGTCCTTTCCTTTCCGCATAAACGTTGTGAACCATCATACCAAAAAAAGCGGGATTTCGCAAGGCGGATTCGCTTTGGACGTATTACAATTCGATTACGGCGGTTACGGCTGCGCC
>JAITKU010000073.1 GCA_031278255.1 Eubacteriales Family XIII. Incertae Sedis bacterium
CACGGAGAAAAAACCCTCGACAAGGCGGGGCAGATACTGGCCTCGGCCGCGGCGGATTTTTTGGAAAACGAGGCGCTTTTGCAAAGGGCCAAGGCGGAGTGGGCCGCGAAGACGGAGGGCAGGACCTACGGAAGCCTTTTGCCCGCGGGCGCGCCCCTGCCCCTTGAGATCAATAAAGCCACGATGGATAAATATCGTTGAATGCGGTTCCGCGCGCGTCTGTCGCGCGCGGGGCTTTTTTTGTGCAAATATCCGGGCTCTGTTGATGCGTCGGTGTTTTTTTGCGCGTTTGCAAAACGCGTCCGTAAAGAGCGCGAGGAAAAAGGAGGTTGTATTTATGCCGTTTCATGCAGATTTCATCATAAAGAACGCAAACATTCGCACCATGGACAAAAAGAACCCGACCGGATCCGCGCTCGCCGTGTGGAACGGCACGATTGTCGGCGTGGGCGCCTTCGAGGATTTCACGACGCTGATCGGACCGGATACCGAGATTCGCGACCTGACGGGGAAAACGGTTTTGCCGGGCTTCAACGACAACCACAGCCATCCGCTCATCTATTCGATCAGCCTGATGAACGTGGATTTGACGGGTACGCGGTCTTTCGACGAGTTCTTCGGGAAGCTCAAGGCGCGGGCTGCGGAAACGCCCGCGGGCGAATGGGTGGTGGGCTTCGGCTACGACGAGGGGCTCTTTGCCGAGGGACGGGAGCCGAACATAGAAGAGATGGACGCGGCCGTGCCGGATCATCCCCTGTTCATTCTGCGCGCCTGTCTGCACGTGGCGCTTGCCAACTCGCGCGCGATGGCTTTCGCGGGCTACACGGCGGACACGCCGGATCCGCCGGGCGGCGAGATCGTCCGCAAGGACGGCAAGCTTACGGGCCGCCTCTGCGAGCAGGCCTACGCCTCCGTTAACGAACGCATCCCCGCGCGCAGCGCGGATCAATTGGCGAGATCGCTGAAGCGCCTGTGCGGGATATACAATGCCTGCGGTATCACGAGTACGACGGAAATGGGAATGCTGGACAAGTTCGAGGATGAATTCGCGCTCTGGGACAAGGTTTTGAAAGACGATTGTCTGCACGTGCGAATCGCTTCGTATCACCTCGACGCCTCGTATCGCAAGCTGCGGGATTTCGGTCTGCCGCTGCCTTTCGGCGACGAGCTGTTCCGCTTTCAGGGGCGCAAGATCATTCTGGACGGCGGCGGCGGCTCCGGCACCGCGCGCATGTCCGAACCGAACCTGCACGATGGGAAATACGGGATTTTGTATCATACGCAGGAGGAACTGGACGAGATCGTATGGGAAGCGCACGCGCACGGTCTGCAGATATCCGCCCACGGGATCGGCGATGTAGCCATCACGATGCTGCTGGACGCGTACAAGAAAGCGCAGGAGCGCTTGCCGCGCAAGGACGCGCGCCACAGGATAGAACACTGTTCTTTCTGTTATCCGCCCCTTACGGCGCGCGTGATCGGGGAGGGCATCCTGCCGCTTCTGAATCCCGGCTTCCTGTATTATTTCGGCGATACGCACATCCGCAATTACGGCGAGGCGCGCGTATCCCGTGAGTTCCCTTTCCGCTCGCTCTTGGACGGCGGCGTTCTCGTCGGGATCGGCAGCGACGCGCCCGTGACCGTTCCGAATCCGAGCGAGATTCTCTACGGCGCCATAGCCAGAAAGTCGCTGAGCGGCGCCTCGTGCGGCGAAGCGGAGCGCGTCAAGGCTTTGGAAGCGGTGTACGCCTATACGGCGGCCGGCGCGTATATGACCTTCGACGAACACAGGAAAGGCACGCTGGAAGCCGGGAAGCTGGCCGACCTCGTCGTGACGGACCTCGATCCCGCGGCGGCGGACGACGAGCCGGAGCGGATACTCGATATGCGGGTGGAGGAGACGATATTGGGCGGAAAAACCGTATTCAAATTTGGCCGGAGCCAAATTTGAATACGGTGAAAGAATGCGCTTGCAAAGGGAGAGGGAACCGCTTTATGTGACCGAAGCGGTCCGCAACCGGTATCTTCTCCCGCAGTGGTTCTGAGGCTCGCGCGAAATTTTTTGTTCGGACCGCCATAATCATACCGTTATTTTGCACTTTATCATCAGGAATATTCTTACATTTAAAACAGAAAAGAGAGGTGTCTTAATGGGAAGTCTTGAAAGGCAATCGCTGAAACGGACGATGAAGAGTTTTGACGTTGTCGCTTTGGCTTTCGGAACCATCATCGGTTGGGGCTGGGTCATACTGCTGGGCGGATGGGTTTCAAACGCGGGTGTCGTCGGCGCCGTCGTCGCCTTTGTCATCGGCGCCGTCCTCTGCATCTTCGTCGGTCTGACTTACGCGGAGTTGACGCCGGCACTGCCGCTGGCAGGCGGGGAACTCGTGTTCGCCTATCGCGGCCTTGGCTATACCCCATCGTGGATTACGGGCTGGATGATCACCTTCGCCTATATCGGCGTGGCGGCCTTTGAGGGTCCGTCTTTCTCAACCGCGCTTACGAATCTGATTCCGGTGCCCAAGATCGCCTATTTGTATACCGTCGCGGGTTTTGATATTCACCTTGGCTGGCTGCTTGTGGGCGTTGCCATGGCGGTCATTCTCACCGTGGTGAATATCCTCGGCATCAAATCCGCCACGATCTTCCAGACCGGCGCGACGATATTGCTCTGCCTCGGCGGGCTTACGCTGCTCTTCGGCAGCGTGACGCAGGGGGATATCTCGAACGCGGCGCCCGCGTTTACCTCGTTCAAGGGCCTCGCGGCCGTGCTTCTCGTGGTGCCGGCCATGTTCGTCGGATTCGACGTGATCCCGCAGGCGGCGGAGGAGATGAACATCGAGTTGAAGTCCATCGCCAAGATATTGATTTTCTCCATCTGTCTTGCGGCGCTGTGGTATATCCTCATGATCCTGAGCCTCGGCTTTGCCGCGCCGCTCGACGTGCGTGAAGCGGCGATGGCGGCGGGCGGCATTCCCGCCGCGGACGCGCTGGAGTACGTTGCGGGCCGCGTATTTTCCAGGATCCTTATAACCGCGGCGCTGATCGGCATACTCACGAGTTGGAACGGCTTCATCGTGGGCGCTTCCCGCGTGCTTTTCTCGATGGCGCGAGCCAAGATGCTGCCCCCCGTGTTCGGCAAGCTGCATCCCAAGTACAAGACGCCCACGGCCGCCATCCTGCTCGTCGGCATAATCACCGTATTCGCGCCCTTCCTCGGCAGGTCGGCCCTCGTGTGGTTCATAGACGCGAGCGCCTTTGGCACGGTCGTCGCCTATTTCATGGTGGCGCTGTCCTTTATCGCCCTGCGCCGCAACGAGCCGGAACTCGCGCGCCCGTACAAGGTCAAAGGCGGTATGACGGTCGGTGTGCTGGCCGTACTCGTCGCGCTCTTCTTCCTGTATCTCTATCTTCCCATAGGACCTTCGCCGCTGACAAAGATAGAGTGGGTGCTGGTGTTCGTATGGGTCATACTCGGCGTTGTGTTCTATAGTATGACGCGGAAGCAGAACCGGGATGTGACGCCCGCGGAGATCGAATACATGATGTTCGGCGAGGAGTACGCGCGCAAGGACAGGATTCGGTTATAGTCGATCGGCGTCATCGCTCTCCCAAAAGAGCGGTGGCATTTACGGAGAAGAATGAAGGAGGATAAAACCATGCAGTTACAGGATGTCAATCTGACGAAAGAGGATGTGATCGAGCAGACGAAAAAGTATATGATCGAAACGTATGAGCGCTTCCCGTTTGTGGCGAGCCGGGCGAAGGACATGTACCTGTACGACGAGAACGACACGCCGTATCTGGACTTTTACGGCGGCATCGCGGTGAACAGCGCGGGCAGTTGCAACGAGAAGGTGGTGGCGGCCGTGCGGGAGCAGGCCGGCCGGATCATGCACGCTTTCAACTACCCGTACACGGTACCGCAGACCGTGCTGGCGAAGCTGATCTGCGACACGATCGAGATGGACAAGATATTCTTCCAGAACTCGGGAACGGAATCCAACGAGGCCATGATCAAGATGGCGCGGAAATACGGCGTGGACAATTACGGGCCGAACCGGTATCATATTATCACGGCAAAATCGGGCTTTCACGGCAGGACCTACGGGGCGCTGTCGGCGACGGGCCAGCCGGACAACGCCTGCCAGCTCGGTTTCAAGCCCATGCTTCCCGGCTTCACCTACGCGGATTACAACGACCTCGAATCTTTCCGCGCCGCGGTGACGGAGGACACGATCGCGATCATGCTGGAGCCGATACAGGGCGAGGGCGGCGTCATACCGGGAACGGAGGCTTTCTTCAAGGGGATCCGCAGGCTGTGCGATGAGAAAGGTCTGCTGCTTTTGATCGACGAGATACAGACGGGCTGGTTCCGCACGGGTCCCGCGATGGCCTATATGCGTTTCGGCATAAGGCCGGATGCCGTTTCGATGGCGAAAGCGATGGGCGGCGGTATGCCGATCGGGGCTGTGTGCGCGACGGCGAAACTTGCGACGGCTTTCAATCCCGGCTCGCACGGAACGACCTACGGCGGCAACCCGGTATGCTGCGCGGCGGCCTGCGCGCAGATCACGGACATGATCGAGCGCAAGCTCGGCGAGAACGCGGCCTCGGTGGGGTCCTACTTCATGGACAAACTGCGGCGGCTGCCGCACGTGACGGAGGTGCGGGGCGAGGGCCTGCTCGTGGGCGTCGTGTTCGACATTCCGAAAGCCGCGGACATCAAGCACGGCTGTCTGGACAGGCGACTGCTCGTGACGGCCATCGGGAGCAACGTCATTCGCATGGTACCGCCCCTGATCGCGACGAGGGAGGACTGTGACAAGGCCGCGGAGATCATCCGGCAATCGGTGGAGGCATTGTAAAGCAAAAGGGAGGAAAAAATGGACGCAAAGGAACACGTATCCGAACTGATCGGCAGGGCGCGCGCGGCGCAAAAGATCTTCGAGACGTATCCGCAGGAACGCGTGGATGAAGCGGTGCGGGCGATAGGCAAGGCGGTGTACGACAACGCGGAGCTTCTGGCGCGCATGGCCGTGGACGAAACGGGCATGGGGAACTACGAGGACAAGATTCTGAAGAACAAGGGCAAGCCCAAGGTCACGTGGCAGAAGCTGAAAGGCGTGAAGAGCCGGGGTGTCATACGCCGCATCGAGGAGCAGGGGCTTGCGGAGGTGGCGAAGCCGATGGGGGTTATCGGGGCCGTGACCCCCGTGACGAATCCCGTAATGACGCCCGTACACAACGCGATGATCGCGCTGAAAGGCGGGAACGCCATCATCCTCTGTTCCCATCCCAAGGGGGACAAAACGGGGAAAAAGACCGTGGAGATCATGCGGGAGGCGCTGAAGAAGATCGACGCGCCCGAGGACCTGATTCAGGTCGTGGCGGAGTCCACGGTGGAGACTTCGAGCGCGCTCATGGCAACGGCGGACGCCTGCGTATCCACGGGAGGGCCGGGCATGGTGAAAGCGGCCTATTCGAGCGGCAAGCCCGCTTTCGGCGTGGGCCCCGGCAACGTGCAATGCCTCGTGGACCGCGACGCGAACATACCGGACGCCGTGGCGAAGATCGTACGGGGCAGGACCTACGACAACGGCGTGCTGTGTACCTGCGAGCAGGCGGCGCATATACCGAAAGAGAAAGCGGAGGAGATCATCGCGGAGTTTGAGAAGCAGGGCGCGTACTTCGTCGGCGATCCCGCGGAAGCGGACAAATTCAGAAAAACGCTGTTCATCGACGGCGTGATCGCGAAATCGCTCGTGGGCGCGAAGCCCGTCACGATCGCAAAGGCGGCGGGCGTCGATATCGCGGAGGACACGAAGCTGATCGTCGTGAAGATCGACAAGACGGGGGCGGCGGAGCCCCTGTCGCGGGAGAAGCTCTTCCCCGTGCTGGCGCTTTACGTGTACGACAGCTGGGAGGACGGCGTGGCGAACGCGGCGGAAAACATCGACAACGAGGGCACGGGACACAGCGCCGTTATCCACTCCTACACGCGGGAGAACATCGAATACGCGGCGAACCGGATACGCGTATCGCGCTTCTCCGTGAACCAGATCGGCTCAAACAGCCTCGGCGGTACGCTGACAAACGGGCTGAACCCGACGGCCACGCTCGGCTGCGGCACCTGGGGCAACAACAGCCTCAGCGAGAACCTGTGGTTTCACCACCTGATCAATATCAGCCGCATCGCCTACGAGATCGCGGACGCACCCGCGGCCAAGCTCTCGGACGAGGAAATCTGGGGCTGAGCGGAGGCGGACCCAACCCACAAACAACCCCCGGGCGCGGCCGCGGGGCCGCGCACAAGCGGAGCGCGGCCCCGCGGCGCGCCGCGCTCCGGCACGCCTTTTGCATGTTAAAAAATTATCAAAGACCTCGTTGCACGCGTCCCGAAAGCGGCAACGGGTCGAGGACGCGGCCCTCCGCCGCGTCCTGCGGGAACAAACCACAGCAGAGAGGTGAATCGGTATGAAGCTTACAGATGAGTACAGAAGCAAATGCGTTTCGGCGGCGGAGGCCGCAAAGCTTGTGCGCAGCGGGGATTGGGTGGAGTTCGCGTGGGGTTCGAGTTCCGCCGACCTGATCGGTGAGGCGATCGCCGCGCGCATGGAGGAACTCACGGATGTGAATTTTCGCGGAGGCGTGATTTTAAGCCCCTTGACCTTTATCGAAAAGGATCCGGCGGGCGAACACTTCACTTGGAACAGCCTGCACATGAGCGGGTATGAGCGCAAGTTGGCGCAGAAAGGCATGGCCTATTACACGCCCATCAAGTATTCCGAGGTCCCGCGCTACATGCGGGAGAATTGCCGGACGGACGTTGTTGCCATTCAGACCGCGCCCATGGACGATTACGGCTATTTCAGCTTCGGCACCTCCGTTTCCCATTACGCGGCCTCGATCGACAAGGCCCACAGCGTGATCGTCGAGGTCAACGAGGATATGCCCAAGGTCCACGGCGGTTACGACCACGCGGTCCATATCTCGCGCGTGGATCGCATCGTGGAGGGCGGCAAGCGCGGCCTCCCCATCCTGCCCTCGGCCGCCCCGTCGGAGATCGACAAGGAGATCGCGCGTTATGTTCTGTCCGAGATTCCGGACAGGGCCTGCATTCAACTCGGCATCGGCGGTATGCCGAACGCCCTTGGGAAGATGATCGCGGAATCCGATCTGAAAGATTTGGGCATTCATACGGAGATGCTCGTGGACGGCTTTGTGGACATGGTGGAAAACGGCAGGGTGACGGGCATGTACAAGAATTTGGATCGCGGGAGAATGGCCTATTCTTTCGCCGCCGGGACGCAGAAGCTCTACGATTTCATGCGCGACAACCCGACCGTGGCCGCCTATCCCGTGGATTATACCAATCATCCGTTCATCGCGTCCAAGATCGACCGCCTGATCTCCATCAACAGCGCCGTCGAGATCGATCTGGCCGGGCAGGTCTGCTCCGAGAGCGCCGGCCCGAGCATCATCAGCGGCGCGGGCGGACAGCTCGATTTCGTGGAGGCCGCCTACAACTCAAAGGAGGGGAAGAGCTTCATCTGCCTGCCCTCCACGTACAAGGACAAGGCGGGCGCTGTGCGCTCCCGCATCCGGGGCATGTTGACCTTGGGCGCCATCGTCACGGATACGCGGGCGGGCGTTCAATTCGTCGTCACGGAATACGGAAAGGTCAATCTGAAAGGGATGTCGTCTTGGCAGCGGGCGGAGGCCTTGATTTCGATCGCGCACCCGGATTTCAGGGACGAGCTGATCGCCGAGGCCAAAGAACTTAAAATATGGAGAAAAAGAACATAATTTACAATTCAAAGTGTGCGGGGGTCGCGCAAAACTGTAGGGAAAAATCCACACATATGTACGGAAATCCATACACATTTTTGTCGGCGCGCGGCGTACGGTCGCTTCGTTTCGCGCGGCGGCGCGCCTCGGACGGTCCGCGCGGGCCGTTCCTGTCCGGCATGATTCTTGCATGTGTATGCGGTGTTAGGTATTATTTTGGCGGAAGGGCACGGAGGTTTCGATTTCCCGCCCTTTCGATAAGCGAAAACAAATTGGGAGGTATTGAAAATGGCGGATTTGGTAAGCACGATAGCGGGAAAGATCAAGGAGATCAACATCAAGGTGGGGCAGATGGTTACAGAGGACGACGAGGCTTTCATCATCGAGGCGATGAAGATGGAGAACGTCGTATACGGCGAGGCCGGCGTTGTGAAAGAGATCGCGGTGAATGTGGGCGATTCGGTCGAGGAGAACGATGTACTCGCGATTATCGAGTGATCAATGAATGTAACAGCGGGGTCCTTGCGGTAAGCAACGGCGAAAGGAGACGGAGAAATGGATTTTGGCTTGACCGAAGAACAACAGATGGTGCAGGACATGGCCCGGAGTTTTGCGGAGAAAGAGATCGCTCCGTATGTGGAAGAGGATGAAGAGAACCACTACTATCGGCGGGAGATACTGACGAAGATGGGCGAACTGGACCTGCTCGGCTGGAGTATACCGGAGGAGTACGGCGGGAACGGCATGGGCTGGCCGGAGGCGGTGACGGCGTTGTACGAGATTGCGAAGGTGCATACGGCGTGGCGGCTGTCCATCAGCGGAAACTGCTGGGGCCCCGCGATGACGATCAACGAATGGGGCACGGAAGAACAGAAAGCGAAGTACATACCGCCCTTGGTGCGCGGGGAGGCGGTGGGCAGCTTCGCGATCACGGAAGCGAACTCGGGTTCGGACGTGGGAAGCATGAAAACCTTTGCGGCGGACAAGGGGGACCACTGGCTCTTGAACGGCTCGAAGATGTGGATATCGGGCGGGCATGTGAGCGACATCGGCCTCGTGTACGCGGTGACGACGGAGGGCGGCGGCGCGCGGGGCCTGTCGTGCTTCATCATCGATTACAACAACACGCCGGGCATTACGCGCATACCGATCACAAAGAAAGTGGGCATGTACACGGCGCCGACCTCGGAATTGGTGTTCGAGAACGCGGTCGTGCCCAAGGAAAACCTGCTGGGTCCCGTGAACAAGGGCTTTCAGATTTGCATGTGGATGCTGAACAATACGCGGATGGGCTGCGCGACGGGTTCCGCGGCCTTGGCGGCGGCCTGCCTCGAGGGGGCGGTGAACTACGCGAACGAGCGGACGCAGTTCGGGCAGCCGATCGGGAAATTCCAGATGATCCAGCAGCAGATCGCGGAGATGAAGCTGGAGGACGACGCGGCGAAGTTCCTCGTGTACAGGGCGGCGTGGCTGAAAGAGAACAAGCTGCCGAGCCAGCAGGCGACCTCGATGGCGAAGGTGGCGGGCTGCAACGCGGCGGTACACGCGGCGAATACGGCGATGAAAATCTACGGTTCCTACGGCTATTCCACGGAATATCCCTGCGGCCGGTGGTTGCGCGACGCGAAGCAATTTGAGACGCTGGAGGGCACGTCCAACATCCACATGGGCATCATCGCGGGCATAGAACTCGGTTATCAGCCGAACAGATAAGGTTTCCGGTCAATTGTAAACGGGTTTTACCCGAAAGGAGCAAAGGAAATGAATTTTGAATTGAGCGAAGATCATGTCATGATGCGCAAGATGGTACGCGACTTTGCCGAAGCGAAAGCGGCGCCGGGAACGGAGGAGCGGGACGAGAAGGAAGAATTCCCGATGGAACTTTGGAAAGAGTGCGGGGAACTCGGACTGGCGGGCGTCACCTTTCCGGCGGAATACGACGGCGTGGGCGCGGACTACATCTCCTACGCGATCACGGTGGAGGAACTCTCCCGCGTGGACGCCGCGCTGGGCGTCACGATCTCCGCGCATTCCAGCCTCTGCGCGAATCCGATCTACCTGTTCGGAACGGAGGAGCAGAAGAAGAAGTACCTGCCCGATCTGGCCACGGGGCAGAAGATGGGCGCTTTCGGATTGACGGAATCCATGGCCGGCTCCGACGCGTCGGGTACGCGCACGACGGCGGTGCGCGACGGCGATTTCTATGTGATCAACGGTTCCAAGGTATTCATCACAAACGGTTACTACGCGGACACCTACGTGATCACGGCGCAGATGGACAAGAGCAAGGGCAACAAGGGGATCGCGGCCTTTATACTGGAAAAGGGCACGCCGGGCTTCACTTTCGGCAAGAAAGAGAAGAAGATGGGTATCCGCGCGTCGGCGACCTACGAACTGGTCTTTGAGAACGTGCGCATACCGGCGGAAAACCTGCTGGGCGCGGAGGGACAGGGCTTCAAGATCGCCATGACCACGCTCGACTACGGGCGGATCGGTATCGCGTCGCAGGCTCTGGGTATCGCGCAGGGGGCCTACGAGCAGGCGCTGAAATACGCAAAGGAACGGGAACAGTTCGGCAAACCCATCTCGGCGCTGCAGGCGATCCAGTTCAAGCTGGCGGATATGGCGCTTTCGATCGAGGCGGCGCGGTTGCTCGTCTATCAGGCCGCTTTCATCGCGAGCGAACACAAGGTTCCGGTATCGAAGTACGCGGCGATGGCCAAGGTGTTTGCCGCGGAAACGGCGAACAAGGTGACTACGCAGGCGGTGCAGATCTTGGGCGGATACGGCTACACGCGCGATTATCCGGTGGAGCGCATGATGCGCGACGCCAAGATCACGGAGATTTACGAGGGCACGAGCGAGATACAGCGCGTCGTCATTGCCGCGAACATTCTCAAGGATTGAGGAGCTGTTGCGGGTTACGAAAAAAGGAGGAATACGGAATGAATATTGTCGTCAGCATCAAACAGACTTTCGATACGGAAGCCAAGATCGTATTGGACGGCAAGGGCGGCATCGACGGGACCGGCGTAAATCTGGTTATCAATCCCTATGACGAGTTTGCCATCGAGGAGGCGCTGAAGCTGAAAGAGAAATTCGGGGGCGAGGTGACGGTCGTCAGCGTGGGGGGCGAAAAGGCGGAGACCGCCGTGCGCACGGCGTTGGCGATGGGCTGCGACAAGGCCGTGCGGATCGACGATCCCGCCCTTTTGGGCGCGGATGAGTGGGCCGTCGCCGAGGCGCTCGCGAAAGCCGTTTCCGATCTGCCCTACGACATCGTCCTCGCGGGGCGTATCGCCGTCGACGACGGGTCGGGGCAGGTGGCGGTCCGCGTGGCGGACGCGCTCGGGATCCCGTCCGTCAGCAGCATACTCAAGCTGGAGATCGAGGGGGACACGGCGAGCGTCACGCGCGAGATAGACGGGGGTACGGAACGGATCGAGGTCAAACTCCCCGCGCTTCTGACGGCGCAGAAAGGCCTAAACGAGCCGCGCCTGCCGAGCATGAAAGGGATCATGGGCGCGAAGAAAAAGGAAATCAAGGTGCTGGGTCTCGCGGACCTCGGGCTTTCCGCCGAGGAGACCGCGCCCAAGATGAACGCGCCGATATTCAGTCTGCCGAGTCCGCGCAAGGGCGGAAAGGTGGTTCCCGGCGAAGCGGCCGAGGCGGCGCACGAATTGGCGCGCTTGCTGCGCGAAGAGGCAAAGGCTGTATAGCGGAGGAGAGGAGAGGATCGATATGGCAAAGGGAATTTGGATTATTGTCGAGCAGAGCAAATCGGAGATACGCAAGGTTTCTTTGGAACTTTTGAGCAAGGCGCGGAGCATTGCGGACGAGACCGGCGAACCTCTCGTTGCGGTGATCGCGGGCAGCGGCGTGGCGGATGCGGCCGCAAAGGTCGTGCCCTACGGCGCGGACAAGGTGATCCTCATCGACGATGAAAGGCTCAAGGACTACACGACGGGCGCCTACACCTCCGTGCTGAACAAGCTGATCCGACGGGAAGAGCCGCAGGCCGTCCTGCTCGGCAACACGGCCGTCGGCAAGGACCTCGCGCCGCGCCTCGCGCAGCGTCTCGGTGTGGGCATGGCATCCGACTGTACGGGCATGGAAGCGGACGACGCGGCCTTTCTCCGTTTCAAACGGCCCATTTACGGCGGGAAAGCCTTTGCCGAGGTCACGGCGAACGCGCGGCCCGTATTGGCGACGATCCGCCCGAACACCTTCCCGCTCGCGGCACAGGACGCGTCGCGGCAGGCTGTGATCGTAAATGAAACGGCGGACATCGACGCGGCCGATCTCAAAGCGATCGTGAAAGAGGTGGCGCTCGCGGTTTCGGCGCGTCCGGAGTTGATCGAGGCCGACATCATCATATCCGGGGGGCGCGGCATGAAAGGCCCCGAGAATTACAAGATATTGGAGGAATGCGCGGATGTGATCGGCGCGGCGGTGGGCGCGTCGCGCGCGGCGGTGGACGCGGGCTGGATCGAACAGAAATTCCAGGTGGGGCAGACCGGCAAGACCGTTTCGCCCACGCTCTACATCGCCTGCGGCATCTCGGGCGCGATACAGCACTTGGCGGGCATGGGTTCCTCAAAGGTTATCGTGGCGATCAACAAGGACCCGGAGGCCAATATCTTCACGCTGGCGGATTACGGCATCGTCGGAGATCTCTTCGAGGTCGTGCCGCTTTTGACGGAGGAATTCAAAAAACTCGCCTAGCGCGCCGCGCCGCCGTGCGGCGGAAACTTTCGTGAAACGCAAAGGCCCCTCCGCCTTACAGGCGGAGGGGAGGGTGACCTGCGGCCCTCGTTCAAATCGGACGGCAATGTCCGTGTTTCAAGACGGGGGACCCGCGGCGTCTGTTCAAAAGAGGAGTGGATTATGGGACAACAAGAGCTTGCTCAATTGAGCAAGGAGGAACTCGCGGGCCTGGCCGTCGATCTGTTGCACAGGACGGTGGTACACCACGTGTTCTGGTTCAAGGAAGCGGAACATCAGATGGGCTTTGAAAAAGCCCTGGAGATCATGGACGCGGCCTATGAGAAGAGCCGCGGCATACAGTTGAAGCGTCTGGGCAAGTTGCTGGATTTCCGGCTTGTGGACGGGATTCCGGAGCCTCTGCTGTCCCTGCCCAAGGAGAAGCTTGCGGCGCTGATCGAGGGCCTGAGCGTGAACTGGCTGGCGGGGGACGGCGTTTGGTTTCAGGCCGTGGAATCGAAATACGGTATGCTCGACGCAAAGCGTTGCAACGACTCCTGCTGGGCGTGGTTTTCGCCCTTTGAGGCTTGGTCGATCAAGCGCATTTTAGGTCTGCCCGCGCGGGCGGGCATAGAGGGCCTCAAGAAAGCGCTCGCCCTGCGCCTGTACGCGCATATCAACGAGCAGTCCGTCATAGACGAGGGCCCGGATCGCATCCTGTTTCGCATGAACGATTGCCGCGTGCAGGCCGCGCGGAAGAACAAGGGAATGGAGGATTACCCCTGTAAATCGGCCGGCTTGGTGGAGTATACGCGTTTTGCGCAGACGATCGATCCCGGGATCGAAACCGAGTGCGTGGGCTGCCCTCCGGACGCGCATCCGGACGAGTGGTTCTGCGCTTGGCGCTTCAGTTTGGCCTGAGCGCGGAAGATGGACCCGCATCCGCCGCGCGCGGGAACGGACCCTCGGCGGATGCGCGGCGTCGGCGTGCCGATACGCCGACACACCGATATGCCCGAACACCGGGACAAAGGAGAAGAATATGTTTACGTTAAGCCCGATAACTCTGATTGCGGCGGCGCTGATCGCCGCGGTTATCGTTGTCGTTTTTATTATCAATATAAGGAATGAGTTGAAGTGACGGCGGCAATGACACGGACCCGGGCGAGGGACGCAGGCCCGCACGGTCCGAAAGTCGAAAGGGGACGGTTGAGATGAACGATATTTTGATTGCACTGGAAATTTATTTTGTCGGTTTTGTCGTCGCCGTGATCATGGCGGCTTTGATCAAATGTTTGGTTCTTGTAATCAGGCGCCTTTCTCCCGAGGAGGGGGCTGCCGAAAAGGGCGAGGGAGGATCCGCATGAATTTGGCATTTTTATTTCAGGGCGTCGGAACGCTTTTTTATCAGGAACCCAAGGTCGCCATCGCGCGTGTTATACTGATCTTTCTCGGTATTTTTTTGGTTTACTTAGGAAAAAAGGGAACGCTTGAACCCTTGATCATGATCCCGATGGGCTTCGGCATGTCGGCCATGAACGCCGGCGTCCTGTTTTTGGATTCGACGAAAGCGGGCGCCGCGAACGCGAAGATGGGCACCATCTTCATGGATCCGCTCGTCACGGATGTCGAAGAGTTGGTGAACATCATACAGATCGATTTTCTGCAGCCGATTTTTACGTTCACGTTCAGCAACGGTCTGATCGCCTGTCTGGTGTTCATGGGCGTGGGCGTCATTTCGGACGTGGGAAACGTCCTGCGCTTTCCGTTCACGAGCATGTTGATCGCCATGTGCGCCGAACTCGGCACGATCGTCACCTTTCCGATCGCGCGCGCGATGGGCTTTGGGGCGGGCGAAGCGGCGGCCATATCGGTGGTGGGTACGGCCGACGGACCCATGGTCCTCTTTACCTCGTTGATTCTGGCGAAGGAACTGTTCGTCCCGATCACGATCATCGCCTACCTGTACCTGAGCCTGTGCTACGGCGGGTATCCTTTCCTGATCCGTCTGCTCATCCCCAAGGACCTGCGTGGCATCGTGGTCAAGTCCTCCAAAAAGACCAATATAAGTTCCAAGGAGAAGATCATATTCGACGTGGTGGCCTGCACCCTGCTCTGTCTGCTCTTCCCGATGGCCGCGCCGCTGTTTTTGAGCTTCTTCCTCGGCAACGCGATCAAGGAATCGGGCGTACTCAAATATGTGCAGCTGCTCGAGGACGTATTCCTCTATGCGGCCACTTTCTTTCTGGGTCTCTTGCTCGGCGTTCTGTGCGAGGCGAGTACGCTGCTGGACCCGCTGATCCTGAAGCTGTTGATCCTCGGTATGCTGGCGCTCGCGCTGGCCGGCGTCGGCGGCATTATCGGGGGCTATCTCGTCTACCTGATCAACGGGAAGAAATTCAATCCGACCATCGGTATCGCGGGCGTTTCCTGCGTGCCGACAACCGCGAAGGTCGCCCAAAAGGCGGTCTACGCGATCAATAAGCGCGTCATAATCCTGCAATACGCGATGGGCGCGTGCATATGCGGCGTGATCACGTCCGCGATTCTTACGGGCCTTTATGTGTCGGTGGTCCCGATGCTTCAGACCGGCAATTAGGCGCTTTGATCAGGAAAGGAATATAAAAAATGTTAAAGAAATCCTATCCCTTGCACCCCTATTTTGAAGAGATGCCGAGTATCGGCAAGGAACTGGCGCGGACGCTCAAGCCGAATATGGAGGCCCTGCGGGAGCAGGAAGCTTTGGTTGCCGCGGAGGTCGAGCGGGTGAAGAACAACGGCAAGGCCACCGATGTCATGAACGAAAAGGGCGAGTGGACCGCGTGGCAGCGCCTGGAATACCTCGTGGATCCCGGCACGTGGAACCCCCTGCATACGATCTACGATCCCTTGGACAATGAAGAGGGCAATACCGGCGTGATCGACGGTTTGGGCAAGATCGGCGGCAGATGGGCCATCATCATCGCCTCGAACAACAAGGTGGTGGCGGGCGCGTGGCTCTCCGGTCAGGCCGACAATGTTTTGCGCGTGACCGATATCGCGAAAATGCTGCACCTGCCTCTGGTATGGGTCCTGAACTGCAGCGGCGCCAAGCTGATGGAGCAGGAACGGCTCTATCCGAACCGCCGGGGCAGCGGCACGCCCTTTTTCCGCCACGCGGAACTGCAGAAGCTCGGCATTCCGATTATCGTCGGCATCTACGGAACCAATCCGGCCGGCGGCGGATACCACGCGATCAGCCCGACTGTCTTGATCGGCCACAAGAACTGCAATATGGCGGTCGGCGGCGCCGGCATCGTCAGCGGCATGTCGCCTAAGGGCTATATAGATGAAGAGGTGGCCGAGGGCTTGATCGAGAACACGCGGAAGTTCAAGGCGACGCCCCCGGGCCGCGTGGAGATTCACCAAGGCGGGACCGGCTTCATCCGCGACGTGTGCGACACGGAGGAGGAGGTTCTCGACGATATCAAGCGCTACATGCAGACACTGCCGGTGTACGATCCGCAGTTTTTCAGGGTTGCGGAACCCGCCGAACCCAAGTATCCCGGCACGGACCTCTACAGCTTGGTCCCCCTGAACCAGAAGCGTACCTATTTGATGCACGAGGTTCTGGCGCGCCTGTTCGACAACAGCGAGCATATGGAGTTCAAGCCCGACTACGGCCCCGAGATGTACTGCGGGCTGGCCAAGATAGACGGCTTCCTGTGCGCTTTCATCGCCAACAATCAGGGTATCCTCGCCCCCGGCTATCCCAAGTACGCGGATTATCCGGCCATCGGCGGCAAACTCTACCGCGAGGGTCTGATCAAGATGAACGAGTTCGTGACGCTCTGCGGTCGCGACCGCATTCCGATCATCTGGGTGCAGGACACCACGGGCATAGATGTCGGGGATGTGGCGGAGCAGGCGGAAATGCTGGGCCTCGGGATGTCGCTGATGTATTCCATCGAGCAGTCGGACAACCCGATGATGACCATCGTTTTGCGGAAAGGCAGCGCCGCCGCGCATTATGTGCTGGGCGGCCCGCAGGCGAACAACAATAATGTCTTTACGCTCGGAACCGCCGCCACGGAGATTTACGTAATGCACGGCGAGACGGCGGCCGCGGCCACCTACGCGCGGCGGCTCGTCAAGGACCGGGACGCGGACAAGCCCCTCGACGGCACGATCGCGAAGATGAACGATATCATCCAAATGTACAACGACAAGTCGCGGCCGGCCTATTGCGCCGAAAAGGGTCTTGTGGATGAGATCGTGGAATTGCCGAACCTGCGCAATTACTGTAAGGCCTTTGTCGGCGCGTACTACCAGAATCCCAAGTCGATCTGCGCGGTACACCAGCTGCTCACCCCGCGCGTGATCAAGGGCTGAGCGCGGCGGCGCAAAAGCGGGCGGACGCGGACCGAAGCGTCGCGGATAAAGGAGGCCGGGCCGGATTTCGGATCGGCCTCCTCTTTGCGCCGTCTGCGATACGGAGACGAAAATGAACGAACAGGAAAGCGCGCGCGCGGAACTTTCCCTGCCGCACAGGCGTATGCGCCTCTTGCAAAACGATGTGTACGTCTACAGAACCCTGTCATCGACGAACCGCGTCGCGACCTTTATGGCCGCGTCCGGCGCGCCCGCGGGGACGATCGTCCTGAGCGCTTTCCAAAGCGCCGGCGTGGGGCGGCTGCGGCGCGCGTGGATCGCCCCGCCCGGCAGGAGTCTGCTCCTGTCCGTGATTTTGCGGCCGCGCATCGAGACGCGCTTCATATCGCAGCTCGCCCTGCTCGGCGGGGTGGCTCTCGCGGAAGCGATACGGGAAGAAACGGGCCTCGCGGCCGGCGTCAAGTGGCCGAACGACGTACTCATGCGCGGCAGAAAGGTGAGCGGCATACTCGCGCAGGGCAGCGTGCGCGGGGACGCGATCGACAGCGTGATCCTCGGCGTGGGACTCAACGTAAACCAAACGGAAGCGGAACTGCCGCCCGATTGCCGGGATACCGCCACCTCGCTGCGCGCAGAACGGGGCCGGCGCGTTTCGCGCGCCGCGATGCTCCGCCGCTTCATCCTGCGCTGGAATGCGCATCTGGAGGCTTTTTCGGAGGGCGGCCATCCCTATCTGCGCGCGAAATGGATAGAGAACAACCTGACGCTGGGGCGGGAGGTTTCCGTTCACGGCGCGGACGGCGATCTTATCGGAACGGCCGTTGATATCAGCGAGCGCGGCGGCCTCGTCGTGCGTTTTCCGGGCGGGATCGACAGGGAGTTTCTGGCCGAGGATTTGAGCCTGGGCGGGGAACACTACCGGCGGCTCGCCCGCGCGGGCGAGCCGCCGGGTCCCGGATGAAAGCAAAGCGCCCGCGGCGCCCCGGGCTTTTTACATCGCTTTTGTGTACAGCGCCTCTATGTCCGCGAGCGTGGTGTGTCTGGGATTGACGAGAACATTGCCGCTCTTCATCGCATCCACGGACATCTCATGGATCTTGTCGGCTTTCACCCCCACCTCACGCAGGTTTTTGGGGATGTTGAGCGAGGAACAGAGCCTTTTGACCGCATCGACGA
>JAITKU010000104.1 GCA_031278255.1 Eubacteriales Family XIII. Incertae Sedis bacterium
TAGTATACCGGATGAAGCGTACCGGAGACAAGTATTTTTTGACAGTTCCGTCGCCCGGTTCCGCCCCGGTTCCGCCGTTGGCGGTTTTGATTGAACTTTTAAGTGACAACTAAGTAACAAAGAGAGGCGCCCGTATCGCATCCCTTGCCGCGCGGCCGCGCCGCGTACGGAAAACCCGCTGAATTTCGACGTTTTTTAATCTTGTGCGCCGGGCATTCTTGTGGTATGATAAAAGCGGCAGGGATTTTCTCGGGGATGGGGGTCTGTTCGGAGGGGTTATGCGCGAAACGGAGCGGCTTATCCGTGAATTGGAATCGGATCCCGATACGGAATGCGTCCTCGCGGACGTTCCGATGGGTGAATTTTGCTCGTTTAAGGCGGGCGGGCGGGCGGACTGTCTGTTTGTGCCGCGCGGCGAGGCGGGGCTTCTGCGCGCGCTGAAACGGATACGCGAGTCGGGCCTGCCGTATTTCATGATGGGCGCGGGGACGAATCTGCTCGTGCGGGACGGCGGCTTTCGCGGTGTGATCGTGAAGCCGGGCGAGGGCTTGCGCGCCGTGCGCGCCGCAGGCGCCCGCGTCACGGCCCTGTGCGGCGCGCCGCTCTGCGCGGTCGCGGCCGCGGCCGCGGCCGCCTCCCTCAGCGGGCTTGAATTCGCGCACGGCATTCCGGGCAGCGTCGGCGGCGCCGTGTATATGACCGCGGGCGCCTACGGGGGCGACATCGGCGGGGTGATCGAAACGGCGCGGGTATTCCCGCGGGACGGGGGCGCGGTCGTTTCCCCGGGCCGCGCGGAGATGGATTTTTCCTACCGGAGCAGCCTGTTTCGGTCCGCGGGCGGCATCGTACTCGAAGCCCGCTTCGCGCTCGAACCGGGAGACGGGGCGGAGATTCGCGCGCGCATGTCGGCGTTCGCGCGCAGACGGGCGGAGAAACAGCCCCTCGGCCTGCCGAGCGCGGGCAGTTTCTTCAAGCGGCCCGCGGGCGGTTTCGCCGGGAAGCTCATAGAGGAGGCCGGGCTTTCCGGACTCGCCTGCGGCGGCGCGCGGATCTCGCCCTTACATGCCGGCTTCATCGTGAACGAGGGCGGCGCGACGGTTGCGGAGATCATCGATTTGGCGGAGATTGCGCGCAGCGTCGTCTTTGATCGCTTCGGCGTCACGCTGCACCCGGAGGTATGTATCATTGGCGACGCATAATGCCGATTCACAATTGAAAACACCCCGGTACAGGCTCACGTACGATTGGCATACGCACACGACCTTTTCCCACGGTTTGGGCAGCGTCGCGGACAACGTGCGGGCCGCCGCGCGGCGCGGGCTTCTCGGCGTGGGTATCACGGACCACGGCCCCGGACATCTGTTCTATGGCTTCAAGCGCGCGCGCTTTGCCGAAATGCGCCGCGAGACAGAGGCGCTCAAGGCGCAGAATCCGGGACTCGCCGTGCTTATGGGACTCGAGGCGAACATCGTAAACGCGTCCGGCCGGCTCGATCTCTCGCCCGCCGAGTTCGCGCTGTTCGACTACGTGATCGCGGGCTATCACTACGGCGCTTTCGGCGAAAATCCCTTGGCGCTGGGCTTTCTGCACGCGGAGAACATGCTCAGCGACACCCTGGGACTCTCCGCGAAGCGCTTGTTGATCAAGAATACGGAGATGGTGGAAAAGGCCCTGTATACCAACGATATCAAGATGTTGACACATCCCGGAGACAAGGGCCCCGCGGACCTGTTCGCAATCGCGCGCGCCTGCGCGGAAACGAACACCCTGTTTGAGATCAACACGCGGCACAAAAGCCTGACGGCGGAGGGTCTGCGGACGGCGGCGCGCACAGAGGTGCGCTTTGCGGTGAGCAGCGACGCGCATTCACCGAAAAGGGTGGGGGAGGCGGCGCACGCGATCGCCCTGATTCGGGAGGCGGGTTTGGATATGGCGCGCGTTGTGAATCTGACGGAGGAATCGGAAGATTAAAGGTAACTGCCGAGCGATTAAAGGGAAGTTTAGGCTATGGATATTACGATCGTGACGGGCATGTCGGGCGCGGGCAAGAGTTGCGCGTTCAATTGCTTCGAGGATTTGGGCTATTACTGTATCGACAACCTGCCGCCGGCGCTGATCGGCAACGTGCTGGAACTGCTCGAACAGGGCAAGCGCGCGCCGGAGCGGGCCGTTTTTGTGATCGATATCCGAGGCGGCGCTTTCTTCGACGATCTGAAGAACGGCCTGTCCGCGCTGCGAAAGACGGGCCGTCCCTACAGGATATTGTTTCTGGACGCTTCGGACGAGGTGCTTTTGCGGCGTTTCAGCGAAACGCGGCGCAGCCATCCGCTGTCCGGCGGCGGCGCAAACCGCGCCGGGATCGAACTGGAGCGAAAGCGCCTGCTCGATATCAAGCGCGCGGCCGACGTGGTTATCGATACCTCGCGCATGAAAACCGCCGCGCTCTCCGAGGAGATCAAAAAGCTGTTCCTGCCCCGGTCGGAAAACGTATTTCGGATCAACATCATGTCGTTCGGCTACAAGTTCGGCGTCCCCGCGGAGGCCGATATGGTTTTCGATATGCGCTTCATTCCGAATCCTTTCTATGTGCCGAGTCTCAAGGAGCTGTCCGGCAACAGCAAGCGGGTGCGGGATTATGTCATGAAAAACGAGGTGAGCCGGATGTTTCTCGACGACATCCTGCGGCTCATCGGGGAATTGACACCGCATTTTTCAAAAGAGGGCAAATATCGCTTGAATTTGGCGTTCGGCTGTACGGGCGGCCGGCACAGGTCCGTTGCGATGGCGATCGTATTCAATGAGGCGTTGGCGGAAACGGGCTGTCGAACCACGCTGCTGCACAGGGACCTGTAGCCGTGTCCGCGCGAGACGGACCGCGCATTGCGGTCATAGGCGGCGGCACGGGACTCTCCGTATTGTTGCGCGGCCTGAAAAAGCGTTACGAACGGCTCTCCGCCATCGTTACGGTCGCCGACGACGGCGGCAATTCCGGCGTTCTGCGCGAGGATCTCGGCATGTTGCCGCCGGGCGACGTGCGCAGTTGTCTGCTGGCCTTGGCGGACGAGGAAAACGCCATGCGGGAAATCCTCAAATACCGTTTCAAGGACGGGCGGCTGGCGGGGCAGAGCATGGGCAATCTGATGATCGCCGCCCTGAACGACCTGTACGGCGATTTCGAGGCGGCCGTTTCGCGGATGAGCGATATCCTGCGGGTCCGGGGCCGCGTGATTCCGATCACGGACGCGGCGGTGCGGCTCTGCGCGGAACTGGAGAACGGCAATCTGGTGTTCGGGGAATCGCAGATTCCGCGTGTGGTCCTCTCCGAGGCTTCGCCCATCAAGCGGGTGTTCCTGTGGCCGTCGGATTCGACCGCTTCCGCCGCCGCGCGCAGCGCCGTTTCCGAGGCGGACGCGGTGCTGATCGGTCCGGGCAGCCTCTTCACCAGCATTATTCCGAACTTCCTGTCGAAAGGCTTGCGCGAGGCCCTGTCCGCCGCGCGCGGCGTCAAGATTTACGTGTGCAACGTCATGACGCAGCCCGGGGAGACGGACGGATTCGGCGTGGCGGACCACGTCGAAAGGCTCACGGAATACCTGGGCGCGGGACACATCGAACACGTGCTGGCCAACGATCGCGTTCCGGACGCGGCCGCGCTGGAACCGTACATTTCGGACGGCGCGCGGCAGGTTCTCCCGAGCGAGCGGGACGCGGAATACCTGCGGCAAAGGGGCATTGAACTGACGGCGGGTGATTTTGTCGAGATCAAAGACGGATACATACGGCACGATTCCGGGCGTATCGCGGACGTGATCGCGGCACTTATGAAACGGGGGTGAATCCGGCCGAATGTCGTTCGCATCGGAGACAAAAAACGAACTCGCGCGCGTCATGCCCGAGAAGCAATGCTGCCGGCCGGCGGAGATCGCGGGCTTCATCCGCTTTGGCGGCGTCGTGGGATTCGCGGGAAGCGGCAGACTCACGCTGACGCTCTCCACGGAGAACCCCGCCGCGGCGCGGCATTACAAAAAACTGCTGAAAGAATACTTCGGCGCGCGCGCGAACCTCTTCGTGGGGGGCGGGGCGAACTTCAGGAAGAAAGGCCACCTCTACGAACTCTGCATGGAGGAAAGCGCGGACGCGGAACATATCCTGCGCGAGACGGGCATCCTGCTCACGCGCGAGAATTTCAGCTGTCTGCACGAGGGAATCTGCGACGAACTCCTGAAAACCAAGTGTTGCCGCAAGGCCTATCTGCGCGGCGCCTTCCTCGGCGCGGGCACGCTGAGCGATCCGGAAAAGGCCTATCACCTCGAGATAGTCTGCGGTTCGGAGCCTTTGGCCGCGGACCTTAAACGGCTCTTCAACAGCTTCACGGATATCCGCGCGAAGATCGCATTCCGCAGGGGGCGTTTTGCCGTCTACCTGAAAGACGCGGGGCATATCGCGGATATCCTGAACATCCTCGGCGCGCACGGGCAGCTTTTGAAGTTCGAGAACGTGCGGATCGTCAAGGAACTCAGAAACAGGACGAACCGCCTCAGCAACTGCGACAACGCCAACCTCGACAAATCGCTGCGCGCGGCGGAAGCCCGAATCTCCGCCATCGCCGGGCTTCGCGACGGCGCGGGCCTCGAATCCCTGCCCGAAAAACTGCGCGCCGCGGCGCTGTTGCGCCTCGCGCACCCGGAGGCCTCCCTGTCGGAACTCGGGGAGATGATGAATCCGCCGATTACGAAATCGAGCGTCCATCATAGGCTGCGGAGGATTGAGGAGATCGCGGCCGGCCGCCCGTGAGGGAGTGATCGGGGTTTGCAAAAACCCGCGGGAAAAGACGCGTATCCCCTTTATAATCGCGCCGCTTTGGTGTATAATAATCGAAGCGATGGCAATGCCGCGCAATTCTTGGAAACGCGGCGCCTGTACGCGGCGTATGTTCTCGCGCGTTCGGACTGCGGAAAGGAGAAAGAAAACAGGTGGATTTGTTGGTGGTGCCGGTGCCGCTCTTCAGCGAAGAAAATATCGTTGAGGCATACATGTTTCGTTACAGCAAGGGCAATGATCTTTTGTCGGCTGCGAAGGAGGGCATCCATTTCGACGGCGCCATGCACTCTCCTTTGCTTACCATGCTGCGGGTGGTCGGTCTGGACGCGCTCACGATGGGCAAGCCCATATTCGTTCCCGTCAGCAGACTCATGCTCATGACCGATCTCGGCAAGGCGTGCGACGAAGCGCCCGAAAAGATCATCTTTCTCATCGACAAGGATGTGAAAGGCGACGCGACAAACGTGAGCAACATAAGACGGCTCAGGGAATGCGGATATCGTTTCGGCCTGTGCGGGATAAACAACATCGTGGCCTATATGCCCATTCTGGAGCTTTGCGATTTCATATTCTACGACCAGCGGATATTCGGCGAGCAGGGGCAGGTGAAGCTCAGAAATCAGGTTGCGAGTAAGTTCTCGCATATCAGCTGCGTTTACACCGATGTGAATTCCATGGAGATATTCCAAAGCGCGCGGAAGAAATACAAGGGCCTCTACGAGGGAAGTTTTTACCGCAAACCCTTTTCCGAGGGGGATACCAAGGTTTCCCCGCTGCAGATCAACATGATCAACCTGCTGAACAAGGTCCGCGTGGATAACTTCGACTTCGACGCCGTGGCGAAGATCATCCGGAGGGATCCCGCGCTGACCATCTCCTTGCTGCGCATGGTCAATACGGGGAGCCGGGGACGCAGGAATGAGATCAAGACCATCAACGGCGCCGTGGTCATGCTGGGGCAGGAGGAGGTCCGCAAGTGGATCACGGCCGCCGCGGCCAATCATCTCGGCTCGGACAAGCCGAACGAGATCACAAAGCTGTCGCTGATACGCGCGAAGTTCGCGGAGGCGCTGGCGGTCAAGTTCGGGCTTTACGCCGACGCGCAGAGCCTCTTTCTCATGGGCATTTTTTCCGTGCTGGACGCCATGCTGGAGATGTCCATGGAAAACGCGCTGAATCTCGTACTCGTATCCGACGATATCCGCACGGCCCTCGTGTCGCATACGGGGAGGTTCGGCGATGTCTACAATTTCATCGTCGATTACGAATCGGCGAATTGGGCGGCGGTGTCCCGTATGCTGATACTCTGCGACTTGACGCCGGAGGTCATATACGAGGCCTATGTGGAGTCGCTCTGCTGGTATCGGGATATGTTTACAAGCGACGTGCCGGAGGAGGGCGAGGAGGCGGCGGACGCCGGGAGGGACGGCTGACGGCCGGTGCCGAAGCGGGAGAGGATAACGCATGGCTAAGAAATTTTATTCCGAAACGCGTGTGATCTACGCGGATACGGACGCGATGGGCGTCGCGTATCACGGGAATTACATAAAGTGGTTTGAGATCGGCAGGACGGAATATCTGCGGCAGATCGGCTTTCCCTATGCCGGGCTGGAGCGGGACGGCATATGGCTGCCGGTCACGGAACTCTCGTGCAAGTACAAGCGCCCGGCGTTCTACGACGACCTGCTTTGTATCGTGACCCGGGTTGAGAATCTGGGCGGCGCGAGCATCGTGATGGGCTATGAAATTCTGCGCGGGACAAACGGCGAATCGATCGCCGCCGGCAAGACTTGGCACGGTATCACGGATCACAATCTCAAGCCGGTGCGCCTGAAAAGGGCGTTCCCGGACTTGTACGCCGCCGTGGTCCGGACCCTGAACGATGACGGCATTTGAAGCCGGCGCCGACGCCGGCGGCGCGGTCAGGATCACGGACACCGACGCCGCGGGCCGGGGCGTCGGCCGCACGGCCGACGGCCTTGTCGTGTTCGTGCCGGGCCTGATACCGGGCGATCTGGCGCTTATAACGGTCGAAAGGCGGAGGAAACGCTTCGCGGCGGCCTCGGTGAAGCGGCTCGTCGAGCCCTCACGGGATCGCGCCCTGCCGCTCTGTCCGCAGTTCGGCTGTTGCGGCGGTTGCTCCCTGCAGAACATGCGCTACGCGGCGCAAGCCCGCTTGAAAGAGCGGCAGACGAGGGAGAAACTCCTCCGTATCGGCGGCGTCCGCGATCCTTTGATCCGGCCCGTCGTGACAATGGATGATCCTTGGCACTATCGCAACAAAGCCCGGTATGCGACGGACGGCGCGAACGTAGGCTTTTATGCCGCGGGGAGCCGCGCGGTCGTGGACGCGCCGGACTGTCCGATTCAGGCCCCGCCCGCAAACGCCCTGGCCGGCGTTCTGCGGCGTTTTGTCGCGTTCCGGCGGCAGGCGGGGGCGGGGGACTTCGTGCGGGGTCTTACCGTGCGGACGGCCTTTGGCACGGGCGAGGTTATGGCCTCGCTTTCCGTGTGCGGGGCGCGGGCGCGGTCCTGCGGCGCGGAGCGCCTGTTTCCGGCGATGGACGCGGCCCTCTCCGCCCTGCCGCGCGCGAAAAACGGCCCGCCGTACCGTCTCAAAAGCCTTGTCGTCGAGTCGGACGCGGAGAGCGGCGCGGTCTTTGTGGCGGCGGGACGGGGCGCGATCACGGAGAGGCTCTGGGACTTGCGATTTGAACTTTCTCCCCGGTCGTTTTTTCAGGTGAATCCGGCCGGGGCCCGCGCGCTGGGGGATTTGGTCGCGGCATACGCGGCCCCGCGCCGGACGGAAACGATCTTTGATCTGTACTGCGGCGCGGGCGCGCTCGGACTCCGCTGCGCGCGCGCGGCGGGGCGCGTGGTGGGCGTCGAGTCGGCCGCCTCCGCCGTCGCGGACGCGAGGCGCAACGCGGCGCGCAACGGTATAAAGAACGCGGATTTCATATGCGGCCCCGTCGAACGCGCGCTGCCCGCTCTGCTCGCGCGCGAAAAGCCGCAGACGGTGATCCTCGACCCGCCGCGCGCGGGTTGCCGCGCGGAACTGCTTGCGGCGGTCGCGGTCGCCGCGCCCGCGCGTATCGTCTGCGTTTCCTGCGATCCCGCCACGCTCGCGCGCGATGTGAAATGTCTGGCGGCGGCCGGCTACGCTTTCGCCGAGGCGACGCCCGTGGATATGTTTCCGCATACGACGCATGTGGAGACGGCGGCATTGCTGTGCCGGGCGAATGCGCGCGGCGAATGCGCCGGGCCTCGTTGAAGGGGAAGGGCATGGACGCGGAACAAAAGAGGGGAGTCCCCCCGCGCCGTCCGGACGGGCTGATCAAACGGATGTCGGGGGAATACGAGTCCTATCTGTGCGACGAGTCGCGCGCGGTCGGCCGGGCGGAGAGCATTTCGTTCCCGCGCACGGAACTCGAACTGCGCTATGCGCTCACGCGCGAATGCGCGCGCGGCGCCCGCGTCACGGTGCAGGGCGGGCGCACCGGCGTCTCGGCGGGCGCGGTCCCAAACGGCGGGCATATCCTGAACCTCTCGCGCATGGATAAAATCCTCGGAATGCGAAAAGGAGAGGACGGCGAATTTTACGTCCGCGTGCAACCGGGCGTCGTGCTGTCGCATCTGCAGAGCGCCGTCGCCGCGAAACGCTTTGACGCCTCGGCGTGGGGATACGCTTCGCGGGACGCGCTCGCGGCCTTTTGCGGGACGGACGCCTACATGTTCGCGCCCGATCCCACGGAACGCACGGCGACCATAGGGGGCATGGCGGCGTGCAACGCCTCCGGCGCGCTGTGTTACAAGTACGGCCCGACCCGCGATCACATCTTTGCCCTGCGCGTCATGCTCTGCGACGGCCGTTCGATCAGTCTGCGGCGCGGGGAATGCCGCGCGACGGGGCGGCATATGGAACTGCGCACCGACGACGGGCACACGCTCCGCTTCGATCTGCCCACGTACAGGATGCCCGATATCAAGAACGCGGCGGGTTTCTTCGCGCGGGAGGATATGGACGCGATCGACCTGTTCATCGGCTCGGACGGGACCTTGGGCATCCTTTTTGAGATAGAGTTGGCCCTCGTGAAGCGCCCTGCGGAGATGTGGAGCGCCCTGTGCTTCTTCGGCGACGAAAGCGACGCGCTGCGCTTTGCGACGGAATGCCGGCGCGGTATGCCGGAGGGACCGGCCGCCGTCGAATACCTCGACGGCGCTTCGCTCGCCTTGCTGCGCGCGGCGGCCGCGGAGGACGGGCGGCTGCGCGTACCCGAAATGCCCGCGCGCCGCGCCGCGGCGGTATGCGTCGAACTGCACGGCGCGCGCGAAAACGACGCGCTCGAACAGCTTTTCTACGTCGGCGAGTGTTTGGACAGGACGCGCGGCGATATCCGCGATACCTGGGTCGCGCGCGGCTCCGCCGCCGCCGCGAACCTGCGGGATTTGCGCCACGCGGTGCCTTTGAGCGTGAACCGCCTGATCGCGCGCCGCAAACGCGCGAATCCCGCGATCAACAAACTCGCCGCGGACATGGCCGTGCCGGACGGTTTTCTGCACGCGAGCCTCATGATGTATCGCTCCGCGACGGCGGAGACGGGTCCGGACTGCGCGATATGGGGTCATATCGGAAACAACCACCTCCATGTGAACCTGTTGCCGCGAAACGGGGCGGATTTCGACAGGGGCAAGGCCCTGCTCGCGGAATGGGCGAGGCGGGTGACGGAGATGGGCGGAACGATCTCCGCCGAACACGGGGTGGGCAAGCTGAAACGGGAGGCGCTCAAAATCATGTACGGCGATCGCCATATCCTTGAAATGGCCGCGCTGAAGCGCGTCTTTGACCCGGACGGCCGCCTCGGCGCCGGCACGATGTTGCCCGTCCGGATGTTTTCGCCCTCCGGCGCGGGCGTTTATATCCCGTAGACCCCCGTCCAAAACGGAAGCGCCAAAGGCGCGCTTCAATTGTTGAACGGATGTTTTGAGGGGACAAGGGCTTCTGCGCTCCTACGTGTGCCCGGAGCGAAGCGAACGGGTATCCCCGTTTGCGCCTTTTGCAAA
>JAITKU010000108.1 GCA_031278255.1 Eubacteriales Family XIII. Incertae Sedis bacterium
AGTTCATCGCTTTTTCCGATAAAGGCGCCTATGTGCCGCAGTCCGTCGTTTATCAAGCAGGTTCCCGGTGTTTTTACCCAACATCCGAAGCAGCCTTGACAATGGGCGAATTTGCCGGCAGCGAATATTTTTGTATCCTTATCCGCAATATCGAGAGCCGTGAATTCTTCATCGGTTAGGTCATGAATGATGAGTTTCATTTTCCTCCGCGTCTTTCTCGCGCATCGCATTGCCGTTCCGACGCCGCGTGCGCGTACGGATTTCGGCCGTGCCTGCCATCGGTCCGTGCCGTTTTCGAGCAACGGACGGTCAAGAACACAAACGCATTTTATCATCGACAACCACGAAATGCAAGGGATTCCTTGAACGACGGCGTCAGTCCCCCGCCTCTACAGGCGGCGGAACATCCGTTCAACAATTTGGGTGCTTCCCGCGCTCAAAATCAAACGGAGCTGAATTTGAAAACCCCTTGTTTTTTGGGCCTAATCGGAATATACTGTTATGTAAAATATTAGATATGTTTCAAGAATCGAAAAGGAGTAAAATGTCATGCGTTTTTCAAGAAAGTTGCTGTCTTTTGTCTTTGCGATCGCCCTTTTGCTCTCCGCGTTCCCCGCGACCGGGTTTGCGTACGACGCGCAGACCTCCTTTGAAAGCGGAGGGACCGGGGAGATTGCCGAGGACGCGCTTCTTATCCCCGGGGAATTGATCGTCGTATTCAACGAAAATGTGAGCGAGTCCGCGGCGGAACGCGTGATCGACGCGGCGGACGGCGAGGCGGCGGAGATTTCGGAGACGCCGGGCGAGGCCGCGGTAAGCGCCTTGGTGGAACTGCCCGAGGACCTGACGCTGCGCGCGGCCATGGAGGCGTTCTCGCAAAGCCCGCTGGTGGATTTCGTTCAGCCGAACTACCTCTACGAGTTGGCGGAGGAGGAAGAAGAGGCGGTATATCCCGCCTTTTCGAGCAATGACGCCAATGTTTCCTATCAATGGCATCTCGACAGCATCGACGTGGCCGGCGCGTGGAGCCACCTCTCCCTGTACAGCGGGAATACGCCCGTGCGCGTCGCCGTGATCGACGATAACGTATACATGAATCATGCGGACCTCGATGACAATGTGAACCGGGATTTGGCCCGCGACTTCAGCGACGGCACGGCGAAAACTCCCCTCAGTTCCTATTACGGCGAGCATGGCACGCATGTGGCCGGTATCATAGGCGCGGAATCGAACAACGGGCTGTACGGCGTGGGCGTCGCCGCCGGCGCGCGCAACGAGATTGTGGAACTTGTGCCCATCAACGTGTTTTCCCCGTCGTCGGGCGGCGCTTCTTCCTACGCCATCGCAAAAGCGATCACCTACGCGGAGGAATCCGCCAAGGTCAAGGTGATCAACATGAGCCTCGGGTACAGCGCCTATTCCCCCGATCGGTATCTGCAGACGGTGGTTTCAAGGGCGATCTCAAACGGCGTCACCGTCGTGTGCGCGGCCGGAAACGACGGGCGCAACGGAGGTCCGCCGTACAGTTATCCCGGCGATTTCGACGGCGTTATCAGCGTTGTGAACATCACAAAAGAGGGCGCGCGCCATTCCTCCTCGAACTACGGCTCTCCGAGGGACATCTCCGCGCCCGGAACGTCGATCTACAGCACTTCGACCGCATCGACCGGCAGCAGTTCGTATGCCGGCGCCACGGGTACCTCCATGGCCTCGCCCGTCGTCGCGGGCGTCGCCGCGATGATGCTCTATGTCAACAGCGGACTGTCCCCCGCGCAGGTGGAGCGCATCCTGAAAGATACGGCCACGCGGCTCGATGACGCGACGGCCACGGGCGGCAAGGTGAACGCGGCCGCCGCCGTGCGCGAAGCGGCGCGGGGTCTGCCGCTCGCGGGCACGGTTTCCGTATCGGGCGTATCGGGCGCATCGGGCGCGCCGCGCTACGGGGATATCCTAACGGCGGACGCGAGGACCTTGACAAGCCCCGATCCGGGCGCTTTGTCCTACCAATGGAAGCGCGACGGCGCGGCGATAGACGGCGCGGTCTACGCCTCCTATACGGTCGGGATCGCCGACATCGGGCATAAAATCTCCGTTACGGTCACGGCGGAGAATTATACGGGCGGCGTGACGAGCGCCGAAACGCTCCAAGCGGCGCGGGCAGAGAAGCCGGACCTCCAATGGCCGTCTGCGGAGACCATCGTCTACGGCGCGGCGCTTTCCGCATCGGCCCTTACGGGCGGCTCCGTCGCGTACGGGAGCTTCGCATGGGCGCGGCCCGGGATCGTGCCGGGCGCGGGGACCGGTTCTTACGATGTGAGCTTCACGCCGAGCGCGGAGGCGCGCGCGGGCTATGACGGCATTGCGGAGGCCACGCTGGCCGTGTCCCTCACGGTGAACAAGGCGGCCGCGCCGTCCGGCGTAACGCGGACTTTCTACGTGAACGAGGGGCAGGCCTACGACTTCGATCTGAAGAGCCTGCTGCCGGGGCTGAACGACTTGGGCGCCGTCACATACGGCCCGGTTATCCAAAGCGACGGCGGTTCCATGTCGGTTTCGCTCGGCCCTGCCGACGGCGACACGCTGCCCCTGCAAATTGCGGCGGACGCCGCAGCCGACACGCAAGCGACGGTGGAGGTGACGATATCGAGCGCCAACTATGCGGATTTCGTTTCCACAATCCGCGTGAAAACCTTAAATAAGGCGATTATAGAGATCGAAGATCTCACTCCCGCCGGTTCCGTTGTCTATGACGGAAATCCGAAAGACGGCTATACGGGCACGGCCCGGTTCTCGAACGCGAACGACCCGGTCGATCCGAGCAATCCCAATCTCACCGCCCACTATACGGGCTTCCTGTACAGCGGCGAGCCTTACGCCGAGCATACGACCACGCCCTCGGCCGCGGGGACTTACACCCTGCGCCTGACGCTGGCGGACGACGATCAATATTACGCCGAATGGACGGGCGCTTTCACCATAGAGAAAGCGACGCCCACGCCTCCCTCGGCGAGCGTAACCGCCGTGTACGGGCAGACCTTGCGTGATCTTACGCCGCCGGACGGTTTTTCGTGGACGGCGCCGGAAACGTCCGTCGGGGCAGTCGGGGAGAGGACTTTCCCGGCCTTGTACACGCCGCGGGATACGAACAACTATAACACCGTAGACGCGAACGTAGGCGTGACGGTGCGGCCGAAGTCTCTTGTCCTTGCGGACCTCGCGGCGGAGAACCGCGTTTATGACGGCACGACGGATGTCACGCTCGTGGGCGGCCGGCTCGAGGGTCTCGTCGCGGGCGACGAGGGCGCGGTCGGCTTTACGATCGCGGGCGGCGCGGCGCCGAGCGGGTTTCCGGGCAGCGGCGCCGTAAGCGGCGTCAGCGTCCGGCTCACGGGTGAACGCGCTTCCAACTACGCGCAGCCGGCCGTGCCCGCGCTGACCGTAACGATTTCGCAAAAGCCGATACGGGCCGAGGATATCACCGTCGCGGCGCCGAACAAGACCTACGACGGTACGGACGCGGCAAGCCTGCTCGCGAGCTTCAACCCCGGCGCGATCATCGCCGGCGACGACGTGCGCATCGCGCTGACGGGGCGCTACGCGGACGCGAACGCGGGCTCGGGCAAGCGGGTGTTTGTCGACGGATGGCGGCTGGACGGCGCGGACGCGCAAAACTATACCTTGGACGGGCCGCGTCCGAGCGGCGTGACCGGCACCATATCCACCGCCGCCGGTAACGATTCTTTGGGCGGCGGCGGCGGCGGCGGTGGCGGCGGCGGTTTTTCGACCTCGGCGGAGACAAAAGAGGAAGAAGAGGCGCTTCTTGAAGAAGCCGAGGCGGACGATGCGAACGCGGCGGAAGAAAGCCCCGCGCCGACGGCCTCGGGGAGCGCGTGGGTCAATTCCTTTGTCGATATCGACGAGAGCGCTTGGTACTACGGCGACGTTGCATACGCGGTTACGCGCGGTCTGTTCACGGGAACGGATGCGGCGGCTTTCTCGCCGAACGAACCCATGACGCGCGGTATGCTCGTCACGGTACTCGGCAGGCTGTGCGGCGCCGACGTGGGCGGCTATACCTCCGCCGGGTTTGTCGATGTGGCCGCGGACATGTACTACGCGCCCTACATCGCGTGGGCCGCCGAAAACGGCCTTGTCCTCGGCGTGGGCGACGGCGGCTTCGCCCCGGACGCGGAACTCACGCGACAGGATTTGGCGCTGATCTTCATGCGCTGCGCGGCTTTTCGCGGCGATGTTCTCCCCGAAACGCGGGCTTTCGTTCCGTTTGCGGACGAGGCGGACATAAGCGATTACGCCGCGGAAGCGACGCAGAGGCTCTTTGAGGCGGGACTCATAAGCGGCAGGCCGGGCAATGCTTTCGATCCCAAGGGCAAGGCCACGCGCGCGGAAGTCGCGGCCGTATTGCACCGGTATCTGGAAATCGTCGAGGAAGCGGGCTGAGTCCCGCGCGTGCATTTTAGGGTTGACACGCGCCGCAAAAACGGGGACAATAGAGTATAGGAACCGTCCAAAGAAAACCGCCTCGCGGCAAAAGGAAACCCGCCATGTATGAAGAGTATGAAAACAGGTCGGAACCGGAAAGGCTCGCGCAGTCCGCCGGGAATCCGCCGATCGACACGCCGCCCGAAGCGCGGGAAGAGCCGGACGCCGGCGCGGAGTCCCGTCTCGGCGTGTTGCGCAAGAAACGTCGCGCGGGCGGATGGCGGACGGGCGCACTGATTTATACTTCCATATTTGTAGGAATTATCCTGTTGGGCTTTGTGTTTCGCGCGATGTTTTTCAGTCCGAACGACGCTTCCGCCGTCGCGCCGGGCAGTCCGTATATCGCGCGGCTCAACGTGATCGGGACCATAGCCGATACGCCCTCCGTGGATATGTGGGGGAATGCGAACGGCTATTATCACGAATGGACGCTCGCGCGCATAGACGATCTTATATACGACGGCGACAATTACGGCTTGATCCTCTTCGTCGATTCGCCGGGCGGCGGCGTGTACGAGAGCGACGCGCTCTATCTCAAGCTGCGGGAATACAAGGACAGCACGGATCGCCCCGTTTACGCGGTCATGGGTTCGATGGCGGCCTCCGGCGGCTACTATGTTTCGGCCGCCGCCGACCGCATCTACGCAAACCGCAACACTTGGACGGGTTCCATCGGCGTGACGATGGACACGATGATAGATTTAAGCGGCTTTCTCGACCGCTACGGCGTCAAGACCGAAACGATAACCGCCGGCCGCAACAAGGCCATGGGCAGCAACTTCGAGCCTATGACGGACGAACAGAGGGATATATTTCAGGGCCTTGTCGATGCGGCTTACGATCAGTTCACGGGCATCGTCGCCGAAGCGCGCGCGCTCGACCTTGCATATGTGCGGGAACTGGCGGACGGCAGGATATACACGGCCGCGCAGGCCGCCGAAAAAGGGCTTATCGATGATTTCGGCGACGTTTTTACGGCGCTCGACGATATGCAGGACGCGTACGATCTCTTTTTCTGCGAACTGGCGGAGTTCAATTACCGAAACGATTCACTGCTCAGCCGTCTGCTCGGCGTCGAAGCGGAACGGCGCTTGTCGGTCCTCCTGTCGCGCCTTTCGGACGCGTTCGCGTGGGAGGGCGGCGACATCGGCGCGATACTCAGGCTGGCGGAAAGCCGCGTTTCCGGGCCGCAGTACCTGTACGAGCGGTAAGGAAACCCGGCTGTTTTACACCGCCTCGGTCACGATGATCTCCGTCGGCGCGGTACAAAACGCGTCCATTTGCGGCGACAAGGCCTTGAAATGCGCCGACTGCATGTGCGCGTCCAAATGCGCCTGCGATTCCCAGGTTTCGAGCATCAAGAGATGTCCGTCGTCGCGGAGGTCCTTTGTGAGTTCATATCGCTTGCAACCGTCCTCCTTGACGGTTTCCGCCACCAACTGCCGCGCGATGGGCCGTATTTGCGCCAAGGCGCCCTCCTTGACGCGCATACGCGCGATTACGTGAATCATAGCCGTTTCTCCTTTCCCGTGAACGCATCCACTTCCATTTTGTATACGGCCACCGCTTCCAAGGCTTTTTCGGGGAAGTCATAAACTTCGTCGCTTCCCGTCATGTGCCGCATCAGCCGGTTCAGCGCGCTGCGCTTTTCCGCGGGCGTATCCGCCGGGACGATCCGGCCCGTGCCGATGATACTCCGGTACGCGTAGCCGTATTCGCAGGGGTCGCTTCCCTCTATCAGGCCAAAATCGCAATCGATTTCAAAACACGCCAGATTGTTCTTCCGTATGATATCCAATTTTTTGCCCTCTCGGGCGCTGTGAAAATACAGGGTCAAGGCGCCGTTTTCAAAGGAATACCCGTAATTCAGCGGGATGATGTACGGGTGGCCGTCGTCGGACAGCGCGAGCCTGCAAACCTTGTTCTGTTCGATAATTTCCAGCTTCCTGTCCGGGTCCGTGATCTCTTTGTCCTTTCTGCGCATGGTGCCCTCCTTTCGATTTTGGCTCCGTCCCAAATTGAAGCGCCAAAGGCGCGCTTCACTTGCCCGCCGAGCGCCGTCGTTCAATTTTGGCTCCGTCCAAAATTGAAGCGCCAAAGGCGCGCTTCAATTGTTGAACGGATGTTTTGAGGGGACAAGGGCTTCTGCGCTCCTACGTGTGCCCGGAGCGAAGCGAACGGGTATCCCCGTTTGCGCCTTTTGCAAA
>JAITKU010000135.1 GCA_031278255.1 Eubacteriales Family XIII. Incertae Sedis bacterium
GGCGAAAACGCGCATGGCGGATATCATAAACGACTCCGCTTCGCTTCGCATTTATGATATAATATTCTCGTCGGCTATTGTATGGATTCGGTGCGCGCGGAGACGCGCTTGCGGACGACGGCCCGACGCCGGGCCGAGCGACGGACGGGAAGCGGAAACGCCGCCTGTGCGGACGACAAGGAAAAGGGGAGAACAACGTGGAAAAACTGATTATTACAGCCGCGATCTGCGGCGCTGAGGTTACAAAAGAGAACAACCCGGCCGTGCCTTACACGGTCGCGGAGATCGCGCGCGAAGCGAAATCCGCCTGCGACGCGGGGGCTTCGATCATCCACCTGCATGTCAGGGAGGACGACGGAACGCCGACGCAGAGCAAGGAACGCTTTCAGTTGTGCATAGATGCGATACGCAGGGAATGCGGGGACGCCGTTATACAGCCCTCCACGGGCGGCGCGGTGGGCATGAGCGATCTCGAACGCCTGCAGTCCACCGAGGTCACGCCGACGCCGGAATTCGCCACGCTGGACTGCGGCACGCTGAATTTCGGCGGTGACGAGATATTTGTAAATTCCGACAACACCATATTCAACTTCGCGCGCATCATGAAAGAGCGCGGGATCAAGCCGGAACTCGAGGTCTTTGACAAGGGCATGATCGATATCGCGATGAAAGCGGACAGGAAGGGCCTGCTCGTTCGGCCGCTGCACTTCGATTTCGTGTTGGGCGTGCAGATGACGGCGACTGTGAGGGACCTTTCCTTTATGGCCGGCAGCATTCCGCAAGGATCGACTTGGACCGTGGCGGGCATAGGCAGGCACGCGTTTGAAATGGCGGCCGCGGGCATTATCATGGGCGGGCACGTGCGCGTCGGCTTTGAGGATAATCTGTATCTGGAAAAAGGCGTGCTTGCGCAAAGCAACGGCGAATTGGTGGAAAAGGTCGTGAAACTCGCGAAACTTTTGGGCAGAGAAATCGCTTCCCCCGCCGAAGCGAGAGGAATACTGGGGTTATAGATGAATACAAAGCCGGATTTTGGCGTTGAACGGGCGCTCGAACCGCCGCGATCCATACCGGCCGCCGCTTGGAAACTCGACAACGCCGCCGCCATACACGCCTCCGAGATGCGCGTGCGGGTCAGAACCGTCAAGCCGGAGGAGGCCAGCTTCAAGCAGCTTTGCTCCGAATGCGCTTACGATGAAGATCGGATCAAGGAGAAGATATTCGATATCATCAAAAAACGCGGAAAGCTGCACAACCCCGCGACGGGCAGCGGCGGCATATTCTACGGCGTTGTCGATGAGGTGGGCGCGGATTACGAAAAGCGCGCACTGTTCAAGCCCGGCGACGAGGTGATCTGCCTCACCTCGCTGGCGGCCGTCCCCCTGCGCCTCGACCGGATCGATTCCATCGATTTCAGCTACGGGCAATTCGCCTGTGACGGCAGCGCCATACTCTCAAACGCGAATCCCCTCATGCATCGGCCCGTCGATCTGGCGACGCCCTGCACCCTGGCCGCGATCGAGGAGGCGGGTTCGCTGCACAGCGTAGCTCAAATGGCCGCGGCGCCCGACATGACGCGATTCCTGATCCTGTCCAGCGATCTTCTGTCCGCCTTTCTGTACGCGGCGGTCCTCCGCAAGGCGACGCGCAACGCTTACATTGTCGCGGCTTTGGACAAGCGGAGCGTGGAGCGGCTTTCGGAAAGCGACATCGATCCGGTACTCGGCGCCTATGCGGACAAGGTGCATATTCTGGATATCTTGGCGCCGCTGAAGAGCTTCGACGAGATATACGAGAAAGAAAAGCGCCTCTTCGATTTCAGCATCAACTGCGCCGATCTCATGGGAGCCGAAGCGGTGAGCGTTCTTCTGACCAAGCGGCGCGGGATCGTGAGTTTTACGAGTTTTATCAACAACCACAGGCTGGCCTTGCTGTTTGCGGAATCCATCGGCAAGGAGTTGAACATCTCCGCGTTTGACGCGTATACGGAGGATTACCAGCAATTCACCGTCGATCTGCTTCGCGCGACAAAGGACGAACTCGCGCGGATACACGGGATATACGAAAAGCGTTCCGCCGCGGACAGGACTTGGCGCACGGCGGCGCATACGACGCGTTACCGCGACGCGGGTCGCGTGGGGGATTTCGTATTCGCGAGCGAACGGATGAAAAACCTGCTGGACGAGACGCTGAACATCGCGAAGTACGATTGCAATGTGCTGATTCTGGGGGAAACGGGCGTCGGCAAGGAGAAGATACTGGGTCTGATCCACAACAACAGCGAACGCAAGCTCAATCCCTGCGTAAGGATAAACTGCGCGGCGATCCCGGAGAGTCTGGCCGAATCGGAATTCTTCGGATACGAGGCGGGGGCTTTCACGGGTTCCTCGCCCGGCGGTAAGCGCGGCTACTTTGAACTGGCGAACAACGGCATACTGTTTCTGGACGAGGTGGGCTTGCTGCCCGCGGGCATACAGGTGAAGCTGCTGCGCGTGTTGCAGGAGAATCAATTCTTCAGAATCGGCGGGCAGAAGCAGATCGAGGTCAACGTGCGCGTGGTCTGCGCGAACAACGCGGGCCTGCACGAACTCGTGAAGAACGGGGGTTTTCGGGAGGATCTGTATTATCGTCTCAACATCTGCGAGATCAACATACCGCCGCTGCGGGAACGGCCCGACGATATAACGGTACTCGCGGCGCATTTCCTCGAACGCTACAACAAAACCTACAATTTGCAGAAGCGCTTTGCGTCCATGAGTCTGGGCGCGCTGCTGGCCTACGAATGGCCCGGCAATGTGCGCGAACTCGAAAACGCGGTACATCGGCTCGTCATAAGCAGCAAGGGCGATCAAATAGAAGAAGAGGACGTTTACCGGGCCTTGAGCCGGAATTTCTACGGCGGCGAGGACGCGCGGGACGACCGGACTTTCGGCGAGGAGGAGGGCGGACTCGCGCAGATCATGACAAAATACGAGCGCAATCTCATCGAAAACGCGCTCAAACGTTGGAAAAGCACGCGCAAGGCGGCCTCACACCTCGGGATAAGCCAGTCGCAGCTCATGCGCAAGAAGCAAAAATACAACATAAGGACGGAATGAGGACCTATCGCCGCGGCGCGCTTTCCCGCCCGATCTCAAGGATCGCGTCGCATACGCGGTCGATATCCTCGGGGCGCAGATTCGTGGAACAGGGGAGGTTCAGCACGGTTTTTTCATAATGCGCGGCCTGCCTGATCCCGCCGCGGCGCGCTTTTTTGTACGGCTTTTGCCGGTGACAGAGGCGCCAGACCGGGCGGCATTGTATGCCGCGCGCGTTCAGGGCGGACAGGAGCGCGTCGCGGGACGCGCCGAAAATCTTTTCATTCACCTCGAGGGCGTAGAACCAGCAGTTGCTGCGCACGCCCGCGCGAAAGGGCAGCAGACGCAGCCCGTTTGCGTCCGCGAGGTTCCTTGCGTATCGCGCGCGGTTGTCCGTTTTGATGGCGATAAAGCGTTCCAATTCCTTGATTTGGCTCACGCCCAGGGCGGCCTGCAGATTCAACATGCGGTAATTGTAACCGACCTCGTCGTGGATGAAACGGTACCCGTCGTCCTTTGCGGTTGTGGTCAGGTAGCGCGCGCGCGCGAGGCGCGCGCGCGCGGCGGCGCCGCGTCCGCCGGCGAGGATCATACCGCCGCCGCCCGTCGTGATGATCTTGTTGGCGTTGAAAGAGTAAACGCCCATATCGCCGATCGTACCCGCGCAGCGGCCCTTGTGGCGTCCGGCTGTGTAGCGGCTGCCGATCGCTTCGGTCGCGTCCTCGAGGACTTTCAGTCCGTACGCGCGCGCGACGCGCATGATGCCGTCCATATCGGCCGGATTCCCGAATACGTGTACGACCACGACGGCGACGACGCGCCGCCCCGTAACCTTGTCGAACAGACCGCGCGCGTCGCGGCGGCATTCGTTCGCGCAAAAGTCCGCGAGCTTGGCCGCGTCCATGCAGAAATGCGCGTCGCAGTCTATGAAGATCGGCTCGGCGCCCAGATAGCGCACGGGGTTTACCGCGGCGATAAAGGTCAGCGTCGGCGCCAAAACCGCGTCGCCGGGTCCCACGCCGAGGATACGCAGCGCGGTGTGGAGTCCCGCCGTGCCGCTCTGACAGGCGACGGCGTCCGGCACGCCCGCGTAGTCCGCCACGGCCGCCTCAAACTCCGAAATGAAGCGGCCCCCGGTGGATACCCATCCCGTTTCCACGCATTCGCGCAGGTTTTCGACGATCTCGGGATTCAGGTTCGGCGTACTCAGCGGAATCTCCCTTATCAACCCTTAAATTCCTCCACCGTGGCCTCGCCTTTCTGCGAAATGCCCTTGCGCGACAGGACCGCCTTGACGGTTTTCGCGCATATGAGAAGATCGAAACGGGCGGACAAGCGGTCCGCGTATTCGACATCGAGGCGAAACTTTTCCTCCCATTCGATCGCGTTGCGGCCGTTGACCTGCGCCCATCCCGTCAAACCCGGCTTGACCTCGTGCCGCCGCGCCTGCTCCTTTGAGTAGAGCGGCAGATAGCGGATGAGGAGGGGGCGGGGTCCGACGAAGCTCATATCGCCTTTCAGGATATTCCACAATTCCGGCAGTTCGTCGAGCGAATTGCGCCTGAGCATTGCGCCGAAAGGCGTCAGGCGCGCCGCGTCCGGCAAGGGCGCGCCGTCCGCGTCCCTTTCGTCCGTCATGCTGCGAAACTTGTACAGCGTGAATATGCGCGCGTCCTTTCCGGGCCGTTGCTGGCGAAAGATCGCCGGCTTGCCGAGTCTGCGCCGCACGAGTATCCACAGCGCGAGAAGCAAGGGGGAGAGCAAAAGCAGCGCGACGGCGGACAGGAGGATGTCGAGCAGTCTCTTGACGCAGGTCCTGTACAACATTCTCTCACGCCCGCGTTTTTCGCGGCGACAGCAGGAGATTGACGGCTATGCCGACGCCGAGAAGCCCGTAAAACAGCGGCATGACCGATACGGAACTGTCGTCCACGAAAGCCGACACGAGAAAGCCGAGGACGCCGAAGAATATGCCCGCGCCCACGACGGAGGTGAAATCGTCGTATCGCGCCCGCAGGTACAGCCGGAAGCTTTGGACGATGTAGATCAGGAAGAGCGCCAGCAACGCGATCACCGAGATCAGCCCCGTTCCGATCGCGGCGCCGAGATACAGGTTGTGCGGCTTGTCCACGATCATGTTGATGTTCCAGCCCGTGTTGTATTTGCCCACATAATCATCGTGGGGGAAGTAGATACAGTAGGTATCGGCCCCGTATCCGAGGAGTATCGTGTCGCGCAGCAGGGGGAGGGTTCTGGACCAGATGTAGCCGCGGCCGCTGCCGAAGCCCGGGTTGTCGGACCAGCCGATGTGCGGGACGTTCCGCAGCTTTATTTGATTGCCGGTCTCGTTGTGGTAGAACGTCCCCTCGTCCGTCAGCGCGAAAGGCCAGAGCTGCGGGTCGTTCTTCAGGCCGACCATGCAGTAGGGCAGGATTTCCTTGGTGACTTCGTGTTCCACCGGGTTGGGATACAAAAGCAGCGCCTGAAAGCGCGGATCGTCGTTGCTGTAGACGAAAGTCGGTTGGTTCGTGCCGTCGTCGGGCGGCAGAAGGTCTCCCTTGAGCGTCACCTCCGCGCCCGCCGCGTCCTTGACGACGAGATCGTAGATATCGTCCTTGTTCGTCGTTATGGTCGCCTCGTTGCCGTTCACGCTCACGATGATATCGTCGCCGTCGTTGATGAAGTAATCGATTACGGCCTTTTCGGCGGCGGCCTCCCGCGCGTCGGGGGTTTCGCCGGCGACGGTCCCCTGCGCGTCGACGGTTCCTTGCGCGTCGGCGATCTCCGCCGTTTCCGTGATGTTCAGCGCGCTCTTGATCGCGCCGCTGAGTTCGGGATACCATCTTTCGTAGGTGGCGCCCGCGACGACGACCGTGATGACGAGCAGCACCGCGACGGATTTCCACCATTGCAGGATACGCTTGTTCAGCACGATGATCGCCGCAAGCACGACGAAGAACATGCCGAGAAAGCCGCCGGAGGACGCCGAGCCGATCAGATTCATGATGAGCAGGCTGAAGAGGACGCCCCAGATGATCTTCTTGCGCATATTTTGTTCGCGTATGAAGATCATGCCGAAGAGCGGGATCAGCAGCGTCAGGTAGAAAGACACGTAGTTGATGTTGTATACGGTCTGGTATATCTCCCCCTGCTTGAACGCGAATTCGAGTATGTGCCGGCCCTCCGCCTCCAGTTGATCGACCAGATCCCAGGTCGAAAGGTCGCTGTTTTCGATGGGATTGTTCGGTATGATGAGTTTCTGTCCCAAGCTCGTGCGGAGAAAGTCGCGATCAAAATACTGGCTGAGGCCGAGCAGCGAGAGCAGGCCGCTCGTAAACGCCAGCGGATAGATGATCTGTTTCACGTTGCGTTCGGAATTGACGGAATTGATGATGTAAAAGAGCATGATCATGTAGCAAAGCAGGATATAAGTGCCCTCGAAGCGCTCGTTCCAGCCGTGCCACGCGAAAAGCTTTTCGGACGACGCGAAGTAGGACAGAAGCACCAAAACCGCGTATGCGACCATGGGGAAGTACAGGACGCTTCTCTTGACGGCCATGGACTGCGTGCAGACGCGGAAGAGCAGCACAAGCAGCGCCAGACCGGTGCAGACCAGAATCAGCACGACCTTGCAATGGCTGAAAAAATCCTCCTGCCCCACCTTTCCGGCGCTCCAGAAGAAACGCGACATATCCCGTTCGTAATAATAATACCGCACCAGCATGATCACCACCGCCGTAAACAGCATGGCGGGAATGATCCGGATGCTGCCGCTGCTTTCGTTCGAGTCGTCGGCGTGACGCATGGCCCATATATAGTTCGGGTCTTTTTGTTTGCTTCGCTTGGGTTTTTTCATCTCGCTTTTGTATGCTCCTTAAATCAAATTCAATTTTGGCTCCGTCCAAAATTGAAGCGCCAAAGGCGCACTTCAATTGTTGAACGGATGTTTTGAGGGGACAAGGGCTTTGCCCGCCGCCCCTCAAAACATAGGCGTCAGTGG
>JAITKU010000263.1 GCA_031278255.1 Eubacteriales Family XIII. Incertae Sedis bacterium
ATCCCCACGGCTTCCAGGTTCAAAAGCAACTGTCGCATATCCCTCGACACGCCGTATTTGAACGTGACCCTGTTGCAGTCTATGACGCGCGGCACGAGCAGAACCTCCTCATGCTCGACATTCACGACCTCCGTTGCGCCGATACCGCCCGGGAAATGAAAAATCTCCGGTTCGGAAAAGCGTTCCGTCGTAAACCAGCCCCTGCCCTTTTCAAAGATGACGGGCGGATTCAGGCATTCCTCGATCGTCGTCCAAACCGAGAAGCCAAAGTCCCCGCCGCCCGTGTAGTTGTCGCCGTCGCGCACATTGACCTCGTCGACGGAATCGAAGAGGTGTACGGCGGCGAATTTCGCGAAAACATCCGCCATGCCGGGTTCCACGCCCGAACCGGCTATGGCCAAGAGGCCGGCCTTTTCCCAAGCCTCGTGACGCGCAAACTGGTAATCTCCGAGTTTGATGTGCGCGCATTCAAAAGGCTTTTCGGGGTGCGGCACGGACAGCGTCATGGCGCAGTCCAGATAACCGACGCCGGCTTCAAAACAGGTGTCGAAAATGGTTTCGTTGAAAGAAGGTTCGACCGCGTTCACGACGAAATTGACGCCGTGCTTCCGAATCGCCGCCTTAATGCTCTCAGGTTCTCGGGCGTTGACCGTCTCCGCAACGAAGCGCGGATCGTCGAGCAGCTTGGCGACCGTCTCGGCCCGCGCCGTGTTGTAGTCCGAAATAACAAGCTTTTCCGCCCATTCTCCCCCCTTTCCCGCGCGTTTGATAATCATGGCGACCGATGTCCCTACGCCGCCCGCTCCGATGATCAGTACTTTCATAAAACATCTCCTCTCCGCTTTTGATACCGATCCGCAATCAAAATCTTTACATTGAGCGGATCGGCTGATACTGTTTTCAACCGCCCGCCCCACGATTCGGAGCGGAATCCAAAATAAAAAACAGTATAAAAATATGCCGGCGCGAATCACCCCAAGGCCCGATCCCCTACCGGCTACCCGCATGTCTATTCTATAACGCACCGCACAAATAGTCAAGCGAAGCAAAAACTTGCGTTTCTGCAAAACAGAGCGCTTGCAATAGCTAACCCCGGGCAATTGACCATCGCTTTCCAAAACACGCGAGCGCTTGCGTTTCTGTAAATCTTTCCCCGCCCGTCGCGCGTTCCGCAGACCGGTATTATGTAAACCGATGTTTGCATGAGAACGAACAATTTTTAACAGCCGAAAAACGGCTTGATTTTAATATGTTTCTTGCTTTTCCACACACGCGAAAAAATTGTATACAATTTTATTCACGAAAGCCTGTGGATTACCTCCCGTGAAAGAGGGCTTGCCTTTCCTTTCACGGGGGCAAATATCCCCCCGTGAAAGGTCATTTTGTCCACAGGCTGTTCGCGTTTTATCGACAGGTATTTTTCCGGAAAAACCGGAACGCTTTTCTATTGCCTTACATTTGCTTTACCGTTGCTTTACGATCTTCAAGTCCGGGGACAGGATCAGGCGCGCTTCCGTGGCCTCCTGCACCTGCTCCGCCGTGAAGCCCTCGTTCAGTTCCGTGAGGACGATGCCCGCGGGCGTGACCTCCATGACGCCCATTTCCGTTATGATCAGGTTCACGACGCCGACGGCGGTATAGGGCAGGGTGCATTCCTTCAGGATTTTCGGCTTGCCCTTTTGCGTATGCGTCATCGCGATGATCACCTTGCGGGCGCCGACCACGAGGTCCATCGCGCCGCCCATCCCGGGGACCATCTTGCCCGGTACAATCCAGTTCGCAAGGTTTCCGTGTTCGTCCACCTCAAGGGCGCCGAGTATCGTCGCGTCCACGTGCCCGCCCCGGATGATGCCGAAAGACGTGGCGCTGTCAAAGAACATCGCGCCCGGATTCACCGTCACATACTGCGCGCCGGCGTTGACAATATCCACATCCTCGCCTCCCTGCGGCGCGGCCGCGCCCATGCCCATGATCCCGTTCTCCGACTGCAGGATGATCGTAACGCCCGCGGGCAGGTAATCCGCCACGAGCGTGGGCAGACCGATGCCGAGGTTAACCACGTCGCCGTTCTTCAATTCCTGCGCGACCCTTGCCGCGATAAGCGCTTTTATATCTGCCATGGCTTTTCACCTCCCACAATCGCATCCACAAAGATACCCGGCGTCACCACATTGTTCGGATCGATGGCGCCGACCTCCACGATCTCGCAGGCGCCGACGATGACATAATCCGCGGCGGCCGCCATCATCGGATTGAAAGTCCGCGTGGTTCCGTTGTAGATGGTATTGCCGGATTTGTCGGTAACGGAGCCCCTTATAAACGCGAATTCCGCGCGAAGCGGCAATTCCAGCAGATAATCCTTTCCCTCGACATTGATCACCTGCTTGCCCTCCGCGACGATCGTGCCTACGCCCGTGGGCGTCAGGAAGCCGCCGATGCCGAAGCCGCCCGCGCGAATGCGCTCCGCCAGAGTACCCTGCGGCACGAGATTGCAAATCAGCTTGTCCGCGGGCACATCGGTGTTCATGCGCTGCGCCACTTCGGGATTCAGGCCCACGTGGGAGGCGATCAGGGTGTGAATCTGCCCGTTCGAGAGCAGCTTGCCGACGCCGCGCCCCGGCACGCCGGCATCGTTGCAGATGATCGTGAGATTCCTCGAACCCTTTCTCACGAGCGCATCGATGAGTATTTCAGGGGTACCGCAAGCCATAAAACCGCCGACCATGATCGTCGCGCCGTCGCCTATCGCGGCGACGGCCGCATCGGCCGTTTTGATTTTGTCAACCATGTAAAATTCCTCCTTTTTCTTTTTGCTGATATTGTTGGCCGGGCGGCGGGTCTCGCTTGTTTTCACCTCCTTTGCGCCGGCAAAATCAATTTCTTCATCAAAATCTCCGAATTGTGCGACCGCGGGCAGGAGCGCCCGAATCGCCTATTTCCGTGAAATCTCGTCGAGATACGCGAGTTCACGGCGGGTCAGCTTTCTGTAGTAGCCCTCTTTGAGCCGGCCCAAGAGAATATCTCCCACGGCTACGCGCTCGAGTTCGATGACCTTGCAGCCGACCGCGGCGAACATCCTGCGCACCTGACGGTTCTTCCCCTCGATTATGCGAATTTCGACCGTCGTCGCGCGCTCCGTCTGCCGCAGCACCCGCAGTTCGGCGGGCGAGGTGACAAAACCGCCGATATCCACGCCCTTTCTCAGGCGGGCGATCCGCGCATCGGACAAAAGGCCGCCGACCTTTGCGCGGTAGGTCTTGCGTATCTTGTGTTTCGGATGCGTCAGCATCTGCGAGAGCGCGCCGTCGTTCGTCAGGATCAAAAGACCCGCGGTGTCGCAGTCCAATCGGCCCACGGGGAATATGCGTTCCGGGATATCGCCGACGAGATCCATGACCGTCGGACGATTCTGCGCGTCGCCGACGGAGGTGATGCAGCCCTTGGGTTTGTTCAAAACGATACAGACGCGTTTGTCCGCGGGTCTTATGACGCGACCGTCAACCTCCACGACATCGCCCTCTTTCACGTCATAGCCCTGTTCGCGCATGACGAAGCCGTTCACTTTCACATTTCCGTTCTCCGTCAGCGCGTCCGCCTTGCGGCGACTGCAAAGCCCCGCCGACGCGATATATCTGTTCAAACGCATTCCCCGTCGCTCCCCCCTGTCCTCATTTCGGCGGCGCGTTGCCGCCCACACATATATAGTATATACCAAGCCGCCCCGGGTGTAAATATAGGAAAAAAATACAAGGTAAAAAATACTGTGTTGTCTGCTCCCCGAAAATCGGGTATAATAGCTACAACAGAACGCCGCGTCCGTTTGCGTAACAAATTACACAGGAGTATACTGCATGTTGCCGACAGGATTCAATACACTTGACGACAAATATTCCGAGATCACACCGGAGATCGAACAACTCGCAAAGCTGTGCGTCGAAAACGGACGTATCGACGCGGAACTCTACACCAAACATCGCGTGAACCGCGGGCTTCGCGACTTGAACGGCAACGGCGTGCTGACGGGTTTGACGGAGATATCGGAAGTTCAGGCTTTCGATACATCTTCAGGCAAGAAGCTTCCCATCGAGGGCAAGCTCTTTTTTCGCGGCGTCGATGTGGAGGACTTCGTACGGGGCTTCATCCGCGAACGGCGTTTCGGCTTCGAGGAATGCGCTTATCTCCTGATCTTCGGAAAACTGCCGACCAACGATCAACTCGCGGACTTCACGCGGCTTCTCGAACAATACAGAACCCTGCCCACGAGTTTCGTCCGCGACATCATCATGAAAGCGCCGAACGCGGATATGATGAACACGCTGGCGCGGAGCGTTCTCACGCTGCATTCCTACGACACGCGGGCCAACGATGTCGATATTCCGAACGTGCTGCGGCAGTCGCTGCTTCTGATTGCGGTCTTTCCGCTGTTGTCCGTCTACGGATATCAGGCTTTTCGCCATTACTTCGCGGGGGACGACCTCTTCATACACACGTCGAAAGCCGGCCTCTCCACGGCGGAGAACATCCTGCAGATGTTGCGCAAGGACGGAAAATACACCGAACTCGAAGCCCGCATCCTCGATGTGGCCCTCGTACTCCACGCCGAACACGGCGGCGGTAACAACTCCACGTTCACCACCCACGTGGTTTCCTCCTCCGGTACGGACACGTATTCCTCCGTCGCGGCCTCCATCTGCTCGCTGAAAGGCCCCAAGCACGGCGGCGCGAACATCAAGGTCGTTCGCATGTTTGAGGACCTGAAAGAAAACGTAAAGGATTGGACGGACGACGAGGAGGTGGAACGCTACCTGCGCGCGCTGCTTCACGGCGAAGCTTTCGACAATGCGGGCCTGATCTACGGCATGGGCCACGCCGTCTATTCCCTGTCGGACCCGCGAGCCAATATCTTCAGATATTTTGTGGAAAATCTGTCGGAAGAAAAAGGGCGTCTGGACGAATACAGGCTCTACAACAGCGTACAGCGCCTTGCGGCCAAGGCCATCGCGGACGAGCGCAAGATATACAAGGGTGTCAGCGCCAACATCGACTTCTACAGCGGCTTCGTATACAGTATGCTCGACCTGCCGCTCGAACTCTATACCCCCATATTCGCAATCGCGCGCATAGCGGGCTGGAGCGCCCACCGCATAGAAGAGTTGATCAACGCCGGCAAGATCATCCGCCCCGCATACATGAACGTTTCGGAACGCGTCCCCTACACGCCTATTGCAGAAAGGTAATCTGCTCCGCTTCCGCGGGGTTTTCCCGGTCCGGCTCATGGATCGCGTCCTCTATATCCTCGATCTCGGGCAGGTCCCGCAGGCTCTCAAGATCAAAACAGCGCAGGAAGTTCTTCGTCGTACCGTAGAGCAGGGGCCGGCCTATGGCGTTCGATCTGCCGACCTCCTCGACAAGTTCTTTCTTCATGAGTCCCTCGACGACCCGTTCGCTCTTGACGCCGCGTATCACGTCGATCTCGCCCTTGGTCACGGGTTGCCGATAAGCGATGATCGCAAGTACCTCCAGCGCCGCCTGCGAGAGCCGCTTCTCCTTGATCGGCGTGCAGAGCCGCTGCAAATAATCGAAGTTCTCGGGCCGCGTGACAAAACGAAAGGCCCCGTCCGTTTCATGCACGGCCAAACCGCGCCCCGCCTCGTCGTATTCGCGCTGAAGTTCCTTGAAATATTCGTAAGCCGTTTTTTTGTCGATCTGTACGACCTCCGCCGCCGTCTTTGCGTCAAGCGGTTCGCCCCGGACGAACATCATGGATTCAAAGGCTGATTTTATCGCGTTCTTATTCGACATACAAAGCGTTCTCCTTTTCGCAAAGTTCCACCGTAATCTCCGCAAAGCCGCCGCTTTGCCGCGCCCGCAGCGTTTTGTTCCGAATCATTTCAAGCAGGGCGACAAAGGTCAAGACCTTCTCAAAGCGATCGTTGCGCTTCAAAAGTTCTCTGAACCGCAATTTTGAAGCATTTTTGAAAGCAAACAGGCCCTTGATGAAAGATATGCGCGTCTCCGTCGTCTCGCGCTGTCTCTCTGCGCGCGCGTAGAGGCTTCTGACCTCGTCCACCCGCTGTTTCCTGCCCAGAAAATCCCTGAACGCCTGCACGAAACGATCCCTGTCCATGCGCAGGTACTCGTCCGGCTCATTCGTATACGGTTGCAAATCCTCGGCCGGCTTTTCAAAGAAAAGGCGGGCCTGTTCCTCCCGCTCCGACAGGAAAGCGGCCACCGATTTGAACTTTCGGTAAAGCAACAGCTTCGTGACGAGTTCGCTCCGCGGGTCCTCTTCCGCGGCGGCGTCCGCCGCGCCGCTGCGCGGCAACAGCATTTTCGACTTCAACTCGATGAGACTCGCCGCCAAGACCATGAATTCGCCGCCGAGCGCCGGATCGCGCAGACGCATCTCCTCCACATACGACAGGTAGCCGTTCGTAATCTCCGAAACCTGTATATCGTAGATATTCATCTCGGCGCTCTCGATCAGATAGCAGAGCAGATCAAAAGGCCCTTCAAAATTTTCGATTTTTACCTTATACGTCATAAACACCTTTCAAGCGCGCCCGAATCACGCCCCCTCGCTTTCGGCCAAACAGCCGGCCCGCCGCGCTTTCCTTTCCTGCGCCGGGTGTCCCCCCGCCTATACATCATACCGCCGGCGCGCGCCGATGTCAACGAAAACGCGAATACGGGCGCGGCCCGTATCATTGCCACCGCTGCCTAAAGCTTGCATGGCGATAAGCCGCGCAAAAGGAACGGGGCGCCGCGTCATACGCTGTAATATCTTTGATTTCGGCTTTTGGGCTTGTCCGGGATCGTCATTTTCAGTCTGCTTTCCTCCAGCAGCGGGTACACGTATATCCGCATCGCATAATACTGTGTCTTTCCGAGAAATCGCGCGATCTCATCTCTCGTTCGCGGTTGTTCGCAAAAGCGTATAAGCTCCTCCGGCCCGCGCCTTGGCATTTCGTATCGCCGCGCCGTTTCCTCGGTTTGTTTTCGCACAAAACGCGCGACAACCGGCCGGCGTCTTTGAATATCGGTATTGTAGCCGTAGACCGGTGTCTCATCCACAAAATACGCCGTCTCCGCTTCCTCTTTTACAAGACACCCCGTCCTGTAGTCAGGAAGAAAGACCGGCATGTGATTGCCCGTCACCGACATGACCGGGTAATCGTTTCTCAACGTGACCACAAAACTCCCGCGCCTGTTTTCAAAAACGGGTTCGGGAAGCCCGTAACGCGCCATTTCCTCCCGGATCGTCGGGATTCCGGAATAGCGGTTTTCCGCAAGCCCCATCACTTCCAAGATATGGACCAGCGCTTGGTTTCGCGTGTCCGCACGGACCTTGCCCAAGCTGTCTGTCGTCAACCGTCCGTACAAACCGCCTTCATTCCATATCTCCAGACGGTCATTGAACATCAGAATCCGCACCGGCGCCCCCTCCGAATGAATGCTGTAATCTCTGTGCATTAAGGCGTTCAAGATCACCTCTCTGACCGCAGCGACGGGGTACTCTGTTTTGTCCGCCCGTTTTCCGTTTTCATCGATGATCGTCTTTACGCGCATGTTCCGTTCCGTAAAGAGCATGGCGTCCTCCAGCATTTCCCCTATGGTACCCTCAATGCGGCTGTTGGCCGTAAAGCGTTCGCCGGACGGGCCGGTAATGCCCATCTTCAAGCCCGGAACAACCACCGCCGTAATGCAAAGTTGCGGAAAAACCGCCTGCGGATATCCGGAAAAGCAAAGAGCGCCCGCCAATGTGGGCTTCTCGTCCCGAATAACGCCCATCAGACGAAGCATTTCGTCATCCGAAAGTTTGGCGGTGTTTTTCTTGTTCTTTCGCAAGGCGCTGAGGTATTGCGATATCAATTCGTCATCCAACTGAAGCATATCGGCGGGCTCCGCCGGGCGAATGTCGTCCCGCACCCTGCGGCGGTATGCGTCAAAACTGTATATCTCATAGTCGCTCATGGCCTCGTCCGCCTCGCCGATGCGAACAAAAGAACCTTTGATGCGGCCTACGCCTTTGTAATAGACAGGGCGTTCCGTCACGTCCACGCCGGGGATTTCCGCCGAAACCACGGTTTTACCGTCCACATCGCATACCGTAAACAAGGGACGCACGGCAGGCTGCATCTGTTTGCACTGCTCCGCGACTCTGTGTTGTAAATCCTGCGGATCGTACACGCCCACCGTCTCAAAGCTTTTGCGTTCATCCAAACCGAACAGAATCACGCCGCCGCTGTCCTGATTGGAAAAAGCGGAAAGCGTATCGTACAGTCTGGACGGACAGCCCTGTTGCGCGGCCTTGACCTCTATGGTTTGCGTTTCGCACCGCTGCGCCCGCACCGTACGAATCAAGCGATACAACTCAACTTCT
>JAITKU010000271.1 GCA_031278255.1 Eubacteriales Family XIII. Incertae Sedis bacterium
GCTTCGCCCGCCGCCCCTCAAAACATAGGCGTCAGTGGGGGATTGCACCCGCCACTGACAGCTTGGAAAGTTGAAACCCGCCGCCTGTAGAGGCGGGGGACTGACGCCGTCGTTCAAACCCCACGCAATTTTTACCCATCTCGGAACCTGCCGGCCTATATTGGCTTTCCTCCCGTTTGATCTCGTTCACCGGGTTTCCTTTCTTTCAGTATAGCGCGCGCCCCCGTGTTTTTCAAGTGGGGAAAATCTTCGATCCAAGGTCCGATCGAACCCCCGAGGCGCGGGCGAACGGCGCTTGGGATAGCGACAACAAAACACAATAAACTGCCTCGCGGTCTTGCCGCGGGGTGGTTTATCGGCATGACACAGAAAAACGGCTGTGCGAAGATTGCTACACCGCGTCCGTTTTCGCTTTCCGCTTCAGCGAGAACAGAATGCCGACGGCGCACAGCACCGCGAAAATGCTGAAAGACAGATGCATATCCTGTACGAAAAGACCCTTGGGCGCCTCCGCAAGCTCCGCGTCCCCGACGATCGCGTTGGTCACGATCGTGATGAGCGCCATGCCGATGACCTGACCCATCGTGCGCGCCGTATTCTGGACCGAGCTTGCGACGCCGAAATCCCCGGGGCCGACGCTTGACATGATCGCGTTGGTGTTCGGCGAAGCAAAGAGTCCGAAACCGAAACCGACGACGAGAAAGCCCGCGATAATGCGCCACAGGGGTGTGTCCGCGCCCACAAAGATGAACGAAACGAGCGCGACGGTGCAAAACGCCATGCCGAGCGCGGCGAGCATGAAAGGCGATCGGCGATCGGAAAGACGGCCCGCGATCGGCGCGACAACAGCCATGACGACGGGCTGCACGACGAGAATAAGGCCTGTGACATCCGACGGATAGCCCTTGACAATCTGCAAATAGATCGCGAAGATGTAGCCGACGGCGAAAGTGGCCGCGTAGTTGAACAGCGCGGAGAGGTTCGCGAACAGGAAAGTCGCGTTGCGCCGAAACGCGCGGACCTCAAAGACGGGGGCCTTGCTGTGCATTTCATATTTCAAATAGATCGGCAGCAGCACGACGCCGACCGCGAGGATGATATACGAACGGAGGTTTTGCCCAAAGGTCGTGAAGCCGTAGAGAAAGAGCGAAACGGCGACGGCATAGAGCGCGAAACTCAGGGGATCGATACGGCGCGCCGGCGTCTCTTCCGCGCGCGAGGTCCCGCCGTGACGCGCGCCGGCGCTTTTCGGAAGCTTCGCAAGCGCGACGATGAGGGCGACGAGCGAAATCAGCGCGAGGAGTATCTGCACGGACCGCCAGCCGAAATAATGCGTGAGCAGACCGCCGACCACGGGTCCGCTCGCGAGTCCGACGTAGACGGAACCCACGCTGCTGCCGATAACGCGACCGCGCATTTCGGGCGGATAGACCTCGATGAGGATGGGCATATTCGTCGCGTAGATCATCGCGGCGGCCGCGCCCATGAGTACGCGAAACAGGTTGAACATAAGCATATCGCGCGCGAACACCACGAGAAACGAGGCGACCGCAAAGAGGGCAATGCCCGCGAAGAGTATCGTCCGTTTGCCGCGGATGTCCGCGATCCGACCGAAAGGCACGGCGAGCGCGACCGTCGCCATCATGTAGGCGGACACGATCCACGTCAATTCCGTTGCCGAACTGTGAAACTCCGCGCCGATAAAAGGAACGGCCACATTCAGCGAAGTGCCCGAAAAAGGATTTAAAAAACTCGTGAGCAATACGACGACCAAGACCGCCGCGCGCGATTGTGCTACATCTTTTTCCATCTATATCTTTGCCGCCGTTCCGCCGCACGCCCTTCGACGCATCGAAAAACGCGCGTATTCCTAAACAAAAACCCCGGAGCCGCCGAGCTTCCGGGGGATTCTGGAGCTACCCGGGGGAATCGAACCCCCCACCTGCTGATTACGAATCAGCTGCTCTACCGAATGAGCTAGGGTAGCAAAACCTCCGAATCACATTACACATAAAGCACGGCGCACGAGCAGAAAACGCCGCTTTCTTATTCTACCAATACAAAAGGGTTTCGTCAAGGATTTTTCGCAATATCCATAAAAACCATATTTTATAAAATAAACCAAAAAATAGAAATCATATCCCCGGACCCGGCTCATCCTCCGCCCGCGCCCGCCGGCACCCGCCCGCCTCATACGGCGACGGGAATACCCCTGATCTGCGGGTTCGTCTCGTAATCCTCAAAGGCAACATCCTCCGGCGTGAAATCGTAAAAATCCCGCACGGCTTCATTCAGCCGAAACTTCGGCGCCGGATAGGTCCTGCGGGTCAACATCTCCTCGATGATCGGCACATGCCTGTCATAGATGTGCGCGTCGGCTATAACGTGAACGAGTTCCCCGGGCAAAAGCCCGCAGACCTGCGCGAACATAAAGACCAGCGTCGCGTACTGCACAACATTCCAATTGTTTGCCGTCAGGATATCCTGCGAACGCTGGTGGAGTACCGCGTTCAGGCTGCGCTCCGTGACATTGAAAGTCATGCTGTAGGCGCAGGGTTCGAGGGTCATCTCGTGCAAATCCCGAAAATTGAACATATTTGTCAATATTCTGCGCGAATAGGGCGTGTTTTTCAGCTGCCAAAGCACATTGTCCACCTGATCCGTTTCCCCGTGGCCGAATTTGTATCTAAGACCCATCTGATAGCCGTAGGCCTTGCCGATCGTGCCGTTTTCATCCGCCCACGCGTCCCAAATGCGGCCCCGCAAATCGGCGACGCGATTCGACTTCTTCTGCCATATCCACAGAAGCTCGTCCACGCAAAGCCCAAGCGGCGTGGGACGCAGCGTAAGCGCGGGGAACTCCTCCGCCAGATTGTAGCGATTCACGACGCCGAAGCGTTTGATCGTATGGGCCGGCGCGCCGTCCGCCCAGCGCGCGCGAACGGTCTGCCCCTCGGAGGAATACCCGTTCCTGAGGATATCCGCGCACATGCCTATGAAGATATCGTCCGCCTTGCTCATCCTCGTCTCCCTCCGCAATCGCGGCGCCGTACAACGCCGTACAATACGT
>JAITKU010000025.1 GCA_031278255.1 Eubacteriales Family XIII. Incertae Sedis bacterium
ATCTTCCGTCGCGGTTGCGTGCGCGGTTATCGCAACGGTAGCCGCCGCAACACCTGCGATTGCATCATCCTTTGCGGTTACCGTCAGCGTTGCACGGTTGTTTGCACCGGGAACGGGAGCAATCGCGGCGATCAGCTCATCGCTGTCGGAAGTAGGCGTATCCCATGAAAACGCGTATATACCATCATCCTTCGGATTGATTACGCTGATGCTGTAAGTGAGCGAATTGCTGCCGCCAATCGCAACGGATATCCCGCTCGCGCCATCGTCCAACCGCAAAAATGTCGGCAATTTTTTCTCAAGCGCGTCCAGTCTGTTCTTGATGCCGTTGATGTCGCCGCTTGCGGTTATAAACTCATCGATGGCGGTCGGGAGTTTCGCAAGATTACTGAGAAACCCGCTTGAAAGGATATTTTCCAGATCGATGCCATTCATAACGGTTTCAAGATTGCCTTTTTGGGTGGCATAGGCATTGACGTAATCGTTATCGTTCAAATCGGTTTTTATACCGCCCAGTTCTGCGTTCAGTGCTGTTTTCGTTTCACTGTCCGGAAGCTCGTCGATCTTTTCCTGCGCGGTGCCCATTCTATTGTTGATCTGACCCGATATATCGGGCGAGGTCAGATCATACAGCGAATTGTTGATTTTTAATAAATCTCCATTAATGGATTGCATTGATGATTTTTGGGCGCTGTAGGCTAATTTCTGAAAAGTGCTTGTACCCGTTACTATCAGCGGAATCGCTATCTCGCTTATATCAATAACCAATCCTGCCATTCTGTCCGTGAGAGAATCGCTGCTGTCTTTGTAATATGCGGCAAATGCTTGCCTCGCTTGAAATGATTCCTTTGCTTTTGCGCCCGTACCGAAATCATTCGTACCCGCATCCGTCTTGGGAATAACAGCGGGAGGTTCCTCCGCGAACACCAGCGGCCAAGGTCCGAAGCCAAAGGCCACGATGGCGGCCAGCAGGAGGACGAGCAGTCTTTTCAGGGCACCCATTGTCGTTCTGTGCGTCTTTTCCATTATCTTATCATCCCTTTCTTCGTTACCGCCCGGCGATATGCGGCAAAGACCTATACGAGCGCGATCAAAGCGCCGCGCAAGAGCACTCCTTCCGTCCGGGGCTTCGCTTTTCCTCCTTTCCGCGCCCAAGCCGGCATATGTCCACACGCCATTGATCCGGGCTTTATTGCCCTCACATCCTGATACTGCGTGTATTGGATGCAAAACAACAAAGCCGCTTACGAACAGAATATCGTTGATATTCTGTCTGTTTTCATTATTATACACCTTTTCGGTCACACTTTGGTAACTTTTTAAAAATTTTTTGAAATGCGAGAAAATTTTTTTCGGACGGCCCGGCGGGCGGGCCGGATTGCTTCGGCCCTGCGGGCCTCGCAATGATGGAATGGGATGTAAGGGTATGGATTGTTTGTGCCCGGAGTGAAGCGAACGGGTACCGCGCTGCGCTCGCAATGACGGGATGGGACGGAACGGCGGGACGCGGGATTATGCGAGATCCGGTTCGAAGAGATCCATCAGCGCGTTGATGTCGCGCAATTCCGGCAGACGAGCCGCCGCATCGAGGATTTTTTCAAGACGCGCGTCGCTGAAATAGGCGCGGCCGAAGTCCTTCACGCGCGTGACGACACCTTCCCGCGTCTGCGCCGGAGTGTCCTCTTGGTACGCGCTCACCGTCCGGCCGTCCTTCAGCGTCGCGGTGACGCGCGCGCCCACCCTGTGGCTTCGGCTCGCGCGCTCGACCTCTTCATCGAGGATGACGAACACCTTGCGCGCGAAGGCGTTTATCTCGGGATCGGCAAAGGCCTTGACGGCGGGGATGCCGACCGCGCCGCGGACGAAGGCCGCCGAAACCATGAACTGATGGCTCATCATGGCGGATATGGTCCCCGTATAGGGACCTCCGTTGTCCACGCCGGGGAACGTGCCGCCGCCCTTCGACACGCCGACCGTTACCCGCTCCACCTCGCGCGGATCGAACAGGCCGCGCCGCACAAGGCTTTCCGCGGCCTGCGCCGTCGGCAGCACGTGCCCGCAGCCCGGGTGGACCTTGATGAAGGTTTCGTCTATCTCGTAGCCGCCCCGCGCGGTGAGCGCGTCCCGATTGCAAGCCCCGCCCGGCAGCGCGCTGCCGAGGCCGAAGCGGCCTTCGAGTATCGTCCGCGCGCCGGAGAGGCCGTTTGCGGCCATGCAGGCCGCGGTCATGCCGTTTTTCGCGGCGAAGCAGTTCTGCACGCATATGTCCGGCGTTCCCACGTTGACGAATTCCATGACGCCTGCGGCTGTGTTCGCGGCTATCGACAATGCCCGCAACATCCCTTCGGCATCCAGACCGAGCATCCGCGCCGCGCCGGCCGCCGCGCCGAAGGGCGCAAAGAAACTCGCGGGGCGCAGGCCGTTTTGGGGGAATTCGGGCGTCATCAAGCATTTTCCTATGCGCCCCTGGGCCTCATAGCCGCTCACCACGGCTTCCGCGACGGCCCTGCCGCTCGCTTTTTTGGCCTGTCCCACGGCCAGCACGACGGGTATGACGGCAACGCCCGGATGGCTCAGGCTCGCCTCGTGGCAATCCTCTTGCAGAAAGACCTGTCCCATCGCCGCGTTTACGGCCGCGGCGGCCAATGGGGCGGTCCCACCGCGATGTCCTATGACAACGCAGGCACCCGTGCAACCCTGTTCCTCCCAGATGCGTTTCTCCGACAAAACCGCATCGGCGTCGGCGCCCGGGAGGCTGCCGCCGAGAAAATTCAATATCGCAAGCTTGGTTTTCTCGACGGTCGCCTCGGGCAGATCGTCGAATTTTATGTGCGTCAAATGATCGGATAATGCCGATAGCGCCACGGTTTCACCTCAAAAATCACGGAAAAGCCTCGTCCTTTTGCGCGCGCCGCACATTCGACACGGGGCTTTTTCGTCGCTCGATTGCCCGGAAGGCACACGACCTAGTTCTTTCCGCGCCCGCCGGTGAAGGAACCGGAATCGACATACAGCTCAAACGCGGTGATCTTGGACGCGTCGTCGGACGCGAGAAAGGCGATGGCCGCCGCGATGTCCTCGGGTTCCACCAAGGCGCCGAGCGCCGTGCCGCCCTTGATCTGATTCACGAC
>JAITKU010000027.1 GCA_031278255.1 Eubacteriales Family XIII. Incertae Sedis bacterium
CCACTGACGCCTATGTTTTGAGGGGCGGCGGGCAAAGCCCTTGTCCCCTCAAAACATCCGTTCAACAATTGAAGTGCGCCTTTGGCGCTTCAATTTTGGACGGAGCCAAAATTGAATACAATATTGAAATTATCCGAGAACAGAAAGGAGGGGCAATGAGCAAGGTTGAAAGGCTTATGGCGTTTGTGGCGGGCAGGTTCGACGCGCTGGCCACGGCAAGGACGCCCGCGGAAATCAACTTGCACGCGCGCGGCATCATACAGCTTTTGAAGCAGGGCGATGTCAAGCTCGACTATGCGGGTTTCGCGGCGGACCTGTACAATCTGCAGTTCGGTTCCGAATCCGCGGGGAGGGTCTTGCGGAAATGGGGGATGGATTTCCATAATTTAAACATTAAGGAGGCAAACAACAAAGCCGCCGATAAAGGAGGAAGCGATGCCTAAGACGATTATCGATTTTCACGTGATCCAGACCGTGCCGCCGAGCAATCTCAACCGGGACGACACGGGCAGCCCAAAAACGGCGCTGTACGGGGGCGTGCAGCGCGCGCGCGTATCGAGCCAGGCTTGGAAGAAAGCGATACGGGAGATGTTCAGAGAGCATTTCAAGGAGGCCGAACTCGGTATGCGCACGAAGCGGATCGTGGAGCCGGTGGCAAAGCGGATCGAAGAAACGGACGCGGAGATCACCCGGGAGGAAGCCTTGAAACTCGCGGAGAAAGCCGTCAACGCGGCGGGCGTGACAACGGAGAACAGCAAAACTAAGGGTCGTGAAGATATCCGTGAAGCGAAAGCCCTGTTCTTCATAAGCGCGACGCAGGCGAACGCTCTGGCACGCCTCGCCGCAGAGGCGAAACAAAGCGGCGCCGAGATCGACAAGGCCGCCGCGAAAGACGCCTTGAACAGAAAGGGGCACGCGGTCGAAATCGCGCTGTTCGGCCGCATGGTCGCCGACGATCCCCTGCTGAACGCGAACGCGTCCGCGCAGGTCGCGCACAGTATCTCGGTGCATAAGGCAGAAAACGAATACGATTACTTTACGGCCGTGGACGATGCAAAGGAGCGCAGCGAGGAAAAGGAGGACGCCGGCGCGGGTATGCGCGGCTTTCTAGAATTCAATTCCTCCACGCTGTACCGCTACGCGACGGTGTTCACGGATCTCCTGTATGAAGAGCTGGCAAGCGACGCGCAGGTGACGGCGAAAGCCGTTTCCGAATTTGCGAGGGGCTTCATCGCGTCCATGCCGACGGGCAAGCAGAATACTTTCGCCAATCGCACGCCGGCCTACGCGGTACTCGTCACGATTCGCGAGGATCAGCCCTTGAATTTTGTCGGCGCCTTTGAAACGCCGATCAAACCCTCCGAAAAAGAGGGCTTTGCGCGGCGCGCGACCCGGGCGCTCGCCCGCCATGCCGACAACGTGTATCGCGCGTTCGCGAGGCCGCCCCTGCGCTCCTACGTGGCGGCGCTCGACGAGGCCGCGGACATACTGGCGGAGCAAAAGAACCGGGACGGCAGCCCCTGCAGGAGGCTCAATCTCGACGAACTGCTCGAGGCGCTCGCGGATGAGATGCGGGCGCGTTTCGGCGGCGCTTCGGACGCGCGGCCAAAAGCGTAGGGGCGGAAGATGTGTACGCTTCTTTTGAGATTGGCGGCGCCGCTGCAGGCTTGGGGCGTCGGATCGAAATTCAGCCGCAGGACGACGAATCGCGAACCGACGAAGAGCGGCGTGATCGGGCTTGTCGCCGCGGCGCTCGGCTACAGCCGAAACGACTCGCCGGAGGAATTGTCGCGCCTCGGTTTCGCGGTGCGCATCGATCAGCCGGGACGGATCATCAAGGACTTCCATACGGCGCACACTTTCGGCAAAAGGAAACGGACGTCCTTTATATCCTACAGGTACTATCTTTCGGACGCGATCTTCCTCGTCGGGCTTGCGGGATCGCGCGATTTGCTGGAAAAAATCGAGGCGGCGCTCCAAAATCCCGTGTTTCCGATAGCCTTGGGACGCAGGTCCTGCCCGCCGGCGCCGCCTTTTGTGCCGGGAATCGTTCCAAAGCCTTTGCCGGAGGCGCTGCGCGAGGCGCCTTGGCAGGCGGCCGATTGGTACAAGAAAAAGCAGCCCGAAGAGGTGTCTCTTGAGATCGTGCGGGATGCCGCTTTCGGCGAACCGTATGGTTTTGAGGTGCGGGATCTGCCGCTCAGCTTCTCGCAGACGTACCGGCGGTATGCTTTCAGAAGCGTCGTTTCGGAGCCGCAGGCCGTTTTGATGAAAAACGAGTCGACGCGCGACGCGCAGGAGGATGAAACGCACGCGGACGGGCAAACGCAAACGGAGCATGACGCATTCGGCGAATTGGAGGCTTACGATGTACCTATCCAGGGTTGAGATCAACAAGCAACGCATAGAAACAAAACGCGCGCTGATGAGCCCGCAGATCATGCACGCGTCGATCAAGGCTTGCTTCCCCAAATCGGACGGGCGGATATTGTGGCGCGCCGATACGCTCGGGCACAATTTGTACATCCTCATTGCCGCCCCGATCAAGCCGGACTTTACGGACTTCATCAGGCAATACGGTTGGCCCGCAAGCGGGCAGACGGGCGAATCCGGGGATTACGGGCAATTGCTCGATCGGATAACACAAGACTCCGTGTGGCGTTTCCGCCTGACGGCCAATCCGGTGCATACAGTCAAGGGTAAGATATACGCACATGTTACCGCCGCTCATCAGCGAAACTGGCTCCTTGACCGCGCCGAATGCAACGGTTTTGTTCTGCAAGGCGACGCCCTCGATGTGGTCCGGCGCGATACGATCCGATTTCACAAGGGCCGTGGGACGGAACGCCGCGAGGTGACGCTGGCGCGGGCGAGTTTTGAGGGTGTGCTTACCGTCCGCGATGCCGCCTTGTTCAAAAATGCCCTGACGCAAGGCATCGGACGCGCGCGCGCCTACGGCTGCGGACTGCTGACCGTCGCGCGGCTTTTGTGAGCGCGCGTAAGGGCGCCGGGAAAGCGGAATTGCAGGAACTTCCCCCCAAATACGGGAACGATTGTCCTTTCTGTACGCGGAACGATGTCTGATCAGCCGGCAGGACAACGCGATCACCGTCACCGACGAGAGGGGCACCGTACATGTTCCCGCGGCGGCGCTCAGCGTAGTATTGCTCGGTCCCGGCACGAATATTTCGCATCGCGCGATGGAATTGATCGGCGATATGGGCGTAAGCGTCGTATGGGTCGGCGAGAGAGGCGTGCGCTATTACGCGCACGGCAGGCCCCTCACGCATTCCTCGCGTTTGTTGGTCGCATAGGCGGCGCTTGTATCGAACGCGCGCACGCGGCTTGCGGTCGCACGCGATATGTATCGCTTGCGCTTTTTGAACGAAAACGTCTCAAATTTGGACGGAGGCAAATTTGAATAGATGCCGCAGTCGCAGGCCGGTCTTTAGACACAGGAATTCCGACAGCGATAAAAAGAAAGGGTGGTTTATGGTTTATTGTTTGGAATCAATCGCGTCCATCTTTCGCGACTTACAAATTGCAAACTAAATGAAACAATCGCGCATTCATGTACGAATCGTTGAAAAATGAGGGAAAAATTAGTGTGGTCCACGTGTAAGCGAAGGTGATCCTCCGGATGGATTTGTTCCGGAGTTTACCGCCGAGTGTTCCCCGTGCGGTAATCCCTAAAATTTTCGTTGTGATCCGCCTTGCGAAGAATTGAAGGATTTTCGGCAACGGCAATGCGGGTGTGATTTCGGGAAAACGCACGGACACGCGCGTCGCAATTGACGCTCCCGGCCGGACAAGAAAAATCAAGCGGGCAATTTGTTACGGGAAAAACCCGGAACAAATTGACACTGACCGTCCCCAAATAAGTGTATAATTACTGTGGGCAAGGAGAGAAGAAACCGGGGGATTAATCATCGCCGTTCATCCAAATGAAGCCGCCGGGCGCGGCCCGGCGCCCCCGAATAAGCGAGGTTGAACTTCTGAAAAAAGTCATAAAAAGGAAAAGGGGCGAAACCATCGCCCTAAAGCGCTGTTGACTTTGCCTGCGGGCCGTGATACACTGACATCAACGGACGCGCCTCCCGATATCCGCCCCGCGCAGGCCGACGCGTAAGCCGCGTTTCGGCGGTCGCGGGAGCCGAGAGCGAAAGGGACGCGTTCCCGGAGTCGTTTCCGACTTTCGGCCGGGCAGTATTATCGGCCTTAGGCAACGGCTTCGCTTCGGATAGATTGTTTTGCTTGCCGGCCGAAAAATACATATCCGAACATAAGCCGCCCCGCGACAAAATTGCGGGGTATCGAATCTGTCTGTGTAAAAAGGGATACAGAAGAGTAACCTCGAAAACTCGGAGAAGTGTGATGGGATACTAAGGGGTCAGAGGTCAGCAATGGATCGGATTTCATTCAATTTTGGCTCCGTCCAAAATTGAAATGACGTCCTCGTATTCGAGGACGAGGCGCGGATCGAAAGCCGCGCAGGGCGCCAATGCACGGACGACATGATTTTGGCAGTCGGCATGGCTTCTCCAAAGACCGAGCATGACAATAACCGCCTTTTTTCAGTGTGACGGCCCTTTAAAAGGCCATCCGTTTTCATTGTTGGAGCGATTTTGAAAAGTCGGGGGTTTTGGGGAATTGTAAAACAAACGTAAAAAACGAGGCTACATCAGGATGTGTGGAAACATCATGCCCTCCCCGGCAGGGTCAGCCCGGTACCCGAGCATCGCAGCATGACCAAAGCGATCAGGTTGTCGATGTTTCTGAATCCATATCCCATTCTGAC